>NZ_QKTD01000004.1:0-224673 GCF_003234695.1 Curtobacterium sp. MCLR17_042 | reverse complement strand
TCAAACTCTCCGTAAAAAAATACAGACCCAACACCCGAAGGCATCAGACCGAGTTGATTCTGACTGTTGACTGTCTACTGACAATCTTCAATCCAAAAGGAATTGCTTCATGACCCAGTCAGCAAGCCGACCAGGCACGAGGTCAATCAATAAATTGGCATTGACAATGTGCACGCTGTTGAGTTCTCAAGGACCAGACGCACTTGCTCCTCGGCTCGAGTTCGAGCTTCAGCCACAAGGCTTGTGTTCTTGGCTTGCCACCGGTTGTTCGTCGGACCCGGAGGTCCAGTGGCTCATCCCGAGGGGAGAGAACCGGTGGGCTTGTCATCCTAGGCGTCGAAGCGATCCGGCGCAAGGCCCGATCTGAACTTCAGTGGAGGATGGTCCCGCTTGAGGGCCGACGTGCTCTGGGCTTTCGCTCCAGCCGCTCCGCCGCACCTTTGGGGTGACGAGTAAGAACTATACGCAGCCCTGAGCGAGTGCGCCAAGCCAGCCCCCATCCCGGGCGTGTCGCGTTGTGCAACACACGTCGCCCGGACGCAGTGATGCCCGGTTCCACAGGGGAACCGGGCATCACAGACGGTGGAGCAACCGGGATCAGGCGAGCGTCACTCCGGCGAGGGTCTTCTTGCCACGACGGAGGACGAGCACTCCCCCGGGCAGGGCGAGGTCGGACAGCGGGGCGGCCGGGTCTTCGGCCCGGACGTTGTTCACGGAGACGCCGCCCTGGTCGATCGCGCGGCGGGCCTCGCCGAGGGACTTCACGAGTCCGGTCTCCACGAGTGCCCGTGCGACGTCCGCTCCGGAGTCGAGCGTCACCGACCCCGGCAGCGCGGCGATCGCCGACCGCAGGGTCTCCGGGTCGAGCGCACCGAGGTCACCGTTGCCGAACAGCGCGGCCGCGGCATCGATCGCCGCCTGGGTCGCCGCCACTCCGTGCACGATCGAAGTGACCTCGAAGGCCAGGGTCCGCTGGGCCTCTCGTCGGAAGGGCTCGTCGGCGACGGCCTGCTCGAGTCGTTCGATCTCGGCGCGCGTCAGGAACGTGAACTGCCGCAGTCGGGCGATCACGTCGGCGTCCGTCGTGTTGAGCCAGAACTGGTACATGGCGTAGGGCGAGGTCATCTCGGCGTCGAGCCAGATCGCGTTGCCCTCGCTCTTGCCGAACTTCGTACCGTCGGAGTTCGTGATGAGCGGGGTCCCGAGGGCGTGCACCGTGGCACCTTCGGCACGACGGACGAGCTCCGTGCCCGAGGTCAGGTTGCCCCACTGGTCCGAGCCACCGGTCTGCAGCGTGCACCCGTACTGCCGGAAGAGTTCGCGGTAGTCGAGCCCCTGCAGGATCTGGTAGCTGAACTCGGTGTAGCTGATCCCCGCATCGGAGTTCAGGCGCGCGGCCACCGCGTCCTTCTTGAGCATCGAGTTGACGCGGAAGTACTTGCCGACGTCGCGCAGGAAGTCGATCGCGGACAACGGGGCGGTCCAGTCGAGGTTGTTCACCAGCCGGACGCCGTTGTCGCCGTCCGGACTGAGGAACCGGGACACCTGGGTCTGCAGCCGGGACACCCACTCCGCCACGGTCTCCGGCGTGTTCAGCGTGCGCTCGGCCGTGGGACGCGGATCGCCGATGAGACCGGTCGAACCACCCACCAACGCGAGCGGCTTGTGCCCGGCGAGCTGCAGCCGTCGCATGGTCAGGAGCTGCAGGAGGTTGCCGCAGTGCAGTGACGGCGCGGTCGGGTCGAACCCGCAGTAGTACGTGATCGGCTCACCGTCGAGGGCCTCTTGCAGCGCGGTCTCGTCGGTCGAGACCTGCACCAGACCGCGCCACTGCAGTTCGTCCCACACCGAGTCGAAGGCGGGGTCGTTCTGCTGGCGCGTCAGGACGTCTTGAGCGGTATCACTGGACACCCCGCCATCGTAGCGGCGACGGACGTCCGGCAGGCGCGGCGGCCGGGAGGCCCGTGGCCGGGTTCACGAGTCGAGGGCGCCCTTGTGCCGCCGGTACGTCGAGACCGTGGGGTCACCCGTCAGCCAGAAGCGCCAGGGGTACCGCGCCCCGCCGGCGATGCCGCCGACGCCGGTGCGCGGCCCGCGGGAGATCCGCGGGACCGCAGCGCCCGCGGGCGGACCGGCCAGGGTCTCGGACAGGAGCTCGTCGATCACGTGGGCCGGTCCGGCGGAGGCGAGCCGGGCCTCCAGGCCGGGTGCCAGGGTGAGCACGAACGGGCCGGACCCGTCGAGGAGCGACGTGCCGTCGTCCTGCCCGAGGACCGCTCCGAGCGCACCACCGAGGTTGCCGGGCCCGCGTGCCAGGGCGACGTCCGCGACCTTCGACCCGCGACGCGCTCGCGCGACGTCGAGTCCCTCGACGACCTGCGCACCGCGCAGCAGCGAGCCCGACGAGGAGCCGGCCGGCCCGCTCACGACGTTGACGCAGGTGTGGATGCCGTACGAGCGGTAGGCGTACAGCGTGCCGGGCGGACCGAAGAGGTGGCGGTTGCGCTCCGTCATCCCCCGGTGTCCGTGTGAGCCGGGGTCGGTGGGGCCGGAGTAGGCCTCGACCTCGGTGATGCGGAGCGCCACGCCGCGCCCCGCGATCGTCGCACCGAGCAGGGCCGGCGCGGCGATCGGGGCGGGCTCGGCGAGCAGCGCGGCGATCCCCTCGGTCATCGCGAGAAGGGTGCACCCTCGGCCAGGTCGCGGACGCGGCGGGTGACGGACGCGAGCTGCTCGGCGACCCGGTCGGGTGCGGTGCCCCCGACGCCGGAGCGCGATGCGACGCTGCCCTCGATGGTCAGGACGGAACGGACGTCGGGCGTGAGGTGCTCGGACACCGACCGGTACTCGTCGTCGGTCGGCTCGTCGAGCTCGATGCCGCGCTCCTCGCAGTACCGGACGAGCGCGCCGGAGACCTCGTGCGCATCCCGGAACGGGACGCCCTGGCGGACCAGCCACTCGGCGACGTCCGTCGCGAGCGAGAACCCCTGCGGCGCGAGCTCGGCCATCCGGTCGGTGTCGAAGGTCAGGGTCGCGATCATGCCGGTGAACGCGGGCAGCAGGACCTCGAGCGTGGCGACGGAGTCGAAGACCGGCTCCTTGTCCTCCTGCAGGTCGCGGTTGTAGGCCAGCGGCAGCCCCTTGAGGGTCGCGAGGAGCCCGGTCAGGTTGCCGATCAGTCGCCCGGACTTGCCCCGGGCGAGCTCGGCGATGTCCGGGTTCTTCTTCTGCGGCATGATGCTCGAGCCGGTCGAGAAGGCGTCGTGGAGCCGGACGAAGCCGAACTCCTTCGTGTTCCAGAGGATGACCTCTTCCGACAGACGCGAGACGTCGATGCCGATCTGCGCGAGGACGAACGCGAACTCGGCGACGACGTCGCGGGCGGCCGTGGCGTCGATCGAGTTGTCCGCCGGGCGGTCGAAGCCGAGCTCCGCGGCGATCGCGGCGGGGTCGAGGCCGAGCGAACTCCCTGCCAGCGCACCGGCACCGTACGGGCTGACGCTCGCGCGGCCGGCCCAGTCGCGGAGGCGCTCGAGGTCGCGGACGAGCGGCCAGGCGTGCGCGAGCAGGTGGTGGGCCAGGAGCACGGGCTGCGCGTGCTGCAGGTGCGTGCGGCCCGGCATGATCGCGGCCGGGTGCTCGGTCGCCTGCTGGGTGATCGCGTCGACGAGGTCGATCACGAGCCGGCCGATGCGCCGCCCGTGGTCGAGCATGTGCATGCGACCGAGGGTGGCGATCTGGTCGTTGCGGCTCCGACCGGCACGGAGCTTGCCGCCGAGCTCGGGACCGAGGTCGGCGATGAGCAGGCGTTCGAGGGCGCCGTGGACGTCCTCGTCGGAGTCGTCGGGCTGCAGCGTGCCGTCGGCGTGCGCCGCTTCGAGCCGGTCGAGGCCGGCGAGCATGCGTTCGAGCTCGTCGGCGGTCAAGTAGCCCGCGGTGTGCAGCGCTCGGGCGTGGGCTCGGGACCCCGCGATGTCGTACGGCGCGAGCTGCCAGTCGAAGTGCGTCGACTTCGAGAGCGCGGCGAGGGCCGCACTCGGGCCGTCGGCGAAGCGGCCGCCCCAGAGGGCACCGGTGTTGGTGGCGTCGGTCTTCTCGTCGGTCATGTCGTCCTGCGTCGTTTCGTCTGTGGTGCGGCTGTTGGTCAGTTCGCCGCGTCGCGGCGGGCGGAGATCTTGCTGGGCAGTGACCAGAGCTCGATGAACCCCCTGGACACGGACTGGTCGAACGCGTCGCCGGTGTCGGACGTCGCCAGGTCGAAGTCGTAGAGGCTCTGCTCCGACCGACGGCCCGTCACGGTGGCACGCCCGCCCTGCAGCCGCAACCGGACGTCGCCGGACACGTGCTGCTGGGTGTGCTCGACGAAGGCGTCGAGGCTGCGCTTGAGTCCGCCGAACCACAGGCCGTCGTAGACCAGGTCGGCCCACTCGGACTCGACGCCGCGTTTGAACCGGGCGACGTCGCGCTCGAGGGTGAGGCTCTCGAGCTCCTCGTGCGCGGCGATGAGCGCGATCGCGGCCGGCGCTTCGTAGACCTCGCGCGACTTGATGCCGACCACCCGGTCCTCGACGACGTCGATCCGCCCGACGCCGTGCTTGCCGGCGACCGCGTTGAGCTCCTGCACCATGCGCAGCACGCTGAACCGCTGCCCGTCGAGGGCGACCGGGACACCGCGGTCGAAGGTGATCGTGACCTCGTCGGGCTGCTGCGGGAGCGCCGGGTCCTGCGTGGTCGCGTAGAGGTCGGCGGCGGGGGCGGTCCACGGGTCCTCGAGGAGCCCGGTCTCGACCGCTCGGCCCCACACGTTCTGGTCGACCGACCACGGCTCCCGTTCCGAGTGCTGGATCGGCAGCCGGTGCTCCTGCGCGTAGGCGATGGCGCGGTCGCGGGTGAGGGCGAGGTCCCGCACCGGTGCGACGGTCCGCAGGTCCGGGGCGATCGCCGCGACGGCTGCCTCGAAGCGGACCTGGTCGTTGCCCTTGCCGGTGGAGCCGTGCGCGACGCTGTCGGCACCGAGTTGCTTCGCCGTCAGCGCGAGGTGCTTCGCGATGAGT
Source organism: Curtobacterium sp. MCLR17_042 (assembly GCF_003234695.1). Lineage (NCBI taxonomy): Bacteria > Bacillati > Actinomycetota > Actinomycetes > Micrococcales > Microbacteriaceae > Curtobacterium > Curtobacterium sp. MCLR17_042. The sequence goes on along the minus strand of NZ_QKTD01000004.1, from coordinate 219,619 downwards.
GGGCGGCTCAGTGCCGAGACGAGCGGGTACCGCTTCTGGTAGAGCGCGTTGGCCCGGAGCGCCGGCACGATGTACTCGTCGGCGAACTCGTCCTTGGCGTCGACGACGAGTGACTCGACGGCGCCGCAGTCGAGCGCACGCTGCCGGACCGCCTCGAGGTCCTCGCCGCCCTGGCCGACGTCGACCACGAGTGCGACGACGTCCTTGCCGGTGGCGTCGCGCAGCCAGCCGATCCCGACGGAGGTGTCGAGACCGCCGGAGTACGCGAGGACGACGCGGTCAGCCACTGGTGTCCGATCCGTCGGCTAGTCGTTGGCGAGCAGCCAGGCCAGCAGCGCCTTCTGGGCGTGCAGACGGTTCTCCGCCTCGTCCCAGATGATGCTGCGGGGGCCGTCGATGACGTCGGCGGTCACTTCGAACCCACGGTCGGCCGGCAGGCAGTGCATGAAGACGGCGTCGTCGGCGGCGTGCGCCATGAGCGCGTCGTCGACGCGGTACCCCGCGAAGGTGTCGAGGCGCGACTGCTTCTCGGACTCCTTGCCCATCGACACCCAGGTGTCGGTGACGACCACGTCGGCACCAGCGACCGCGGCAACCGGGTCGGTCACCACGAGGACGGAGCCGCCCGTCACGGCGGCGCGTTCCTCGGCGTCGGTGACGACCTGCGCCGACGGGGAGAACTCGGCGGGGGCGGCGACGCGGACGTGCATGCCCGCCGTCGCCCCGGCGAGCAGGTACGACTGCGCCATGTTGCTCGCACCGTCGCCGATGAACGCCACGGTCTGCCCGGCGAGGGCGCCGCGGTGCTCACGGATGGTGAGCAGGTCGGCGAGGAGCTGGCAGGGGTGGAAGTCGTCGGACAGCGCGTTGACGACGGGGACCGTCGTGCCGGCGGCCATCTCCTCGAGCCCGGCCTGACCGTAGGTGCGCCACACGATCGCCGAGACCATGCGCTCGAGCACGCGGGCGGTGTCCGACGGGGTCTCCTTGCCGCCGAGCTGGCTGTTCGCCGTCGAGATGATCAGCGGGCTGCCGCCGAGGTCGGAGATGCCGACGTGGAAGGACACCCGGGTGCGGGTCGACGACTTGTCGAAGATCACCGCGACGCTCTGCGGACCGGCCAGCGGCTTCTCCGCCCAGCGGTCGGCCTTCATGCGGTCGGCGATGTCGAGGATCGCGGACTGCTCGGCCTGGCTCAGGTCGTCGTCGCGGAGGAAGTGGCGGGTCATGCGGTGGGCTCCTGCGCTGCGGCGACGGCCGCGAGGCTCTGGGCGAGGATCGACAGGAACTCGTCGATCTCGGCGTCGGACACGATGAGCGGCGGCGCGATGCGCAGGCTCGACTCGTTGGGTGCGTTGATGATGAGGCCGCGCTCGAGGGCGGCTGCGTTGACGGCCGGACCGATCGGACCGGTCAGACCGACGCCGATGAGCAGGCCGGTGCCACGGACCTCTTCCACCAGCGGGGAACCGATGGCGCGGATGCCGTCACGGATCCGCTCGCCCTTGACCACTGCGCCAGCGACGAGTTCCGCACGCTCGATCTCCTCGAGCACCGCGTTGGCGACGCGGGTGCCGAGCGGGTTGCCGCCGAAGGTCGACCCGTGCTGGCCGGCCGAGAACAGGTCGGACGCCCACCCGAACGTGACCAGGGCGCCGATGGGGAAGCCGCCGGCGATGCCCTTCGCGACGGTGATGGCGTCCGGCGTCACCCCGTGGCCCTGGAACGCGAACCAGTTGCCGGTCCGGCCGACACCCGTCTGGATCTCGTCGAGGATCAGCAGTGCGCCGTGCTCCGCGGTCAGTCGGCGTGCCGCCAGCAGGAAGCCCTCGGGCAGGTCGACCACGCCGGCCTCGCCCTTGATGGGTTCGAGGATCAGGGCTGCGACGGAGTCGTCGATCGACGCTTCGAGCGCCTCGATCGAGGTGTCGATGTGCTCGACGCCCGGGATCATCGGCAGGAAGTCCTGCTGCAGCGCAGGCTTGCCGGTGAGCGCGAGGGCACCCATCGTGCGCCCGTGGAAGCCCTGCTTGAGCGCGAGGATCCGGGTCTTCGTGCCGTCCGCACCCTTGTTGAGGCGGGCCAGCTTGAACGCGGCCTCGTTCGCCTCGGCGCCGGAGTTGCCGAAGTAGACACGGCCAGCGTCGCCCGCACCGGTGATGCGCTTCAGCCGCTCGGCGAGTTCGAGCTGCGGCGGGGTGGCGAAGTAGTTCGACACGTGCACGAGCTTCGCGGCCTGGTCGGCGATCGCCTCCACCAGGGCGGGATGCGCGTGGCCGAGCGAGTTCACCGCGATGCCGGCGAGGAAGTCGAGGTACTGGTTGCCGTCGACGTCCCACACGCGGCAGCCCTGGCCACGCTCGAGCATGATCTTGGGCGGGGTCAGGGATCGCATGAGCGACGCCCCGAACCGGTCGTTCCAGGTCTCGGTCTGCGTCTCGGTGCTCACTGCTGGTGTCCCTTCTCGTCCGTACCCGCCACGTGCTGGCCGGTACTGCTGTCGATCGACGGCGACGCCACGCGACGGCCGATCTCGGCGTGGGTCATCTGGTTCTCGGTTCGTCGGCTCGGGTCCGGGATCACCTCGGTGCCCGCACCCCGCAGGGTGAAGACCTCGAGCAGGATCGAGTGCGGGATCCGGCCGTCGATGATCGTCGCACCGCCGACCCCGCCGACCACGGCGTCGAGGCACGCGGTCATCTTGGGGATCATCCCCGACTCGAGGCTCGGCAAGAGTTCGCGGAGCTCGTCGACCGCGATGAGGTCGACGATCGAGTCCCGGTCGGGCCAGTTGCGGTACAGCCCGGGGACGTCGGTGAGCATCATGAGCTTCGAGGCGCGGAGCGCGATCGCCAGGGCACCCGCCGCAGCGTCCGCGTTCACGTTGAGTGCCTGGTCGGGGTGCGCGTCGTCGATCGCGATGCTCGAGACCACCGGGATCCGGCCGGCCTCGATCGCGGCGAGCACACCGGACGGGTCGACGTGGGTGATGTCCCCGACGTGGCCGAGGTCGTACTCCTGCCCGTCGACGACGACGCCCTTCTTCTCGCCGGTGAACAGCGAGCCGCCGTCGCCGAACACGCCGACGGCCAGGCCCTCACCGTGTTCGTTCATCAAGTCGACGATCTCGCGGTTGACCTCGCCTGCCAGGACGTCGCGGACGACCGTGATCGCCTCGGTCGTCGTGACGCGGTAGCCGCCGCGGAACTCGGACTCGATGCCCTGTTCCTTGAGGGCCGCGGAGATCTGCGGGCCGCCGCCGTGCACGACGACGGGGTGCAGACCGGCGTAGCGCAGGTAGACCATGTCCTCGGCGAAGGCGCGCTTCAGGTCCTCGTTCACCATGGCGTTGCCGCCGAACTTGACCACGACGACCTTGCCCGAGAAGCGCTTCAGCCAGGGCAGCGACTCGATGAGCGTCGCGGCCTTGACCGCGGCGAACTCGTGTTCTTCTTCCTTCGTGAGGGGCGTGCCGGCCCCGTTCGTGTCCGCCGCCATCAGCTGGAGTACGCGCTGTTCTCGTGCACGTAGTCGTGCGTGAGGTCGTTGGTCAGGATCGTGGCCGAGTGCGTGCCGACACCGAGGTCGATGCGCACGTGGGTGTCACGCGGGGTCAGGTCGACGGTGTCGCTCGGCTCATCGGGTGCGCCCGCGTGGCAGACCCGGACGCCGTTCATGCTGACGTCCACCGCGTACGGGTCGAACTCGGCATCGGTGGTGCCGATCGCCGCGAGCACCCGGCCCCAGTTCGGGTCGTTGCCGAAGACGGCCGCCTTGAACAGGTTGTTCCGGGCGACGCTCCGACCGACGGTCACGGCGTCGTCCTCCGTCGCGGCGTGCACGACCTCGATCGCGATGTCGTGGCTCGCACCCTCGGCGTCCTGCTGCAGCTGGCGGGCCAGATCGGCGCAGACCGCGGTCAGGGCCTCCTGGAAGTCACCGACCTCGGGCGTCACGCCGCTCGCACCCGACGACAGCAGCACGACGGTGTCGTTCGTGGACATGCAGCCGTCGGAGTCGACCCGGTCGAACGTGATGCGGGTGGCGGCACGGAGCGCCTGGTCGAGCTGGTCCGGCGTCTGCACGGCGTCGGTCGTGATGACGACGAGCATCGTCGCGAGGCCCGGGGCGAGCATCCCGGCACCCTTGGCCATGCCGCCGACGGTCCAGCCGTCCTCGGTCACGACGGACTGCTTGGCCTTCGTGTCCGTCGTCATGATCGCGGTCGCCGCATCGGGACCGCCGTCGCTGCTGAGTGCAGTGCTCGCCAGGTCGACGCCACGGAGCACGTTGTCGCGGAAGGTCTGGTCGCCCACACCGATCAGCCCGGTGGAGCAGACCACGACGTCGCCGGCCCCGATCCCGAGGGCGTCGCCCACGGCTTCGGCCGTCAGGTGCGTGGTCTGGAAGCCGAACGGGCCGGTGAAGCAGTTCGCGCCGCCGGAGTTCAGGACGACGGCACGCGCGACGCCGTCCCCGACGACCTGGCGGGACCAGATGACGGGGTGCGCCTGGGCTCGGTTGCTGGTGAAGACGGCGGCCACGGCCGCGTCGGGGCCGTCGTTGACGACGAGGGCCACGTCCGGCTTGCCGCTCGTCTTGAGGCCTGCGGTGACACCGGCGGCGCGGAAGCCCGCTGCCGCGGTGACGCCCTGGAGGCCCGGCTCGGTCTGGGTGGTCGTGCCTGCGTCGGTCACGGTGCGACTCCGTCCACGCTGAGGCCCGTGGTCTCGGGGAGACCGAGGGCGATGTTCGCCGACTGGACGGCGGCGCCGGCCGTGCCCTTGGCGAGGTTGTCGAGCGCGGTCACCGCGACGACGCGGCCTGCGGACTCGTCGACGGCGATGCCGACGAGCGCGGTGTTCGCACCGATCGTGTCCGCGACCCGGGGGAACTCCCCCTCGGGCAGCAGGTGGACGAAGGGCTCGTCGGCGTACGCCTGCTCCCAGGCGAGCCGGACGTCGCGTGCGCTGACGCCGGGCGAGAGCTTCGCGGTGGTGGTCGCCAGGATCCCCCGCGACATCGGGACCAGGACCGGCGTGAACGAGATCGTCACGTCGGCGGCCCCCGCGACCTGCAGGTTCTGCTGGATCTCGGGGACGTGCCGGTGCGAGCCACCGACGGCGTAGGCGCTGGCGGACCCCATGATCTCGGAGGCCAGGTAGGTGGTGCTGAGCTTCTTGCCGGCACCGCTCGGGCCGACGCTGAGCACCGCGACGAGGTCGTCGGACTCGACGAGACCGGCCTGGATGCCCGGCTGGATGCCGAGCGTCACCGCGGTGACGTTGCAGCCGGGGACCGCGATGCGCTTCGTGCCGACCAGGGCGGAACGCTGCTTGCCCTGCGACGCGATGTCGTCGACCTCGCGCCATTCATCGGCCGAACCCGGGGTGGGCGCCGCGAGCAGGAGCTCGGGCAGACCGTACGTCCACGCGCCGAAGTAGTCACCGCCGTAGAACCGCTCCCACGCCGCCGGGTCCGTCAGCCGGTGGTCCGCGCCGCAGTCGATGACGAGCGCGTCGTCGCCGAGTTCCGCGGTGATCGATCCCGACTGCCCGTGCGGCAGCGCCAGGAACACCACGTCGTGCCCGCGCAGCGTCTCGGCCGTCGTCTCCGCCAGCGTCAGGTGCGACAGTGAACGGAGGTGCGGCTGCGTCGCGATCAGGGGCTGTCCGGCGTTCGAGAACGCCGTCACCGTCCTGACCTCGAACTCGGGGTGGGCGGAGAGCACACGCAGGAGCTCACCACCCGCGTAGCCGGAGGCTCCCGCCACGGCGACGGATACGGACATGGGATTCCACCTTTGGTCGGACTGGTCGTCGAGAGAGTCGGAGGCGGCGACCCCGGGCGGTGCTGATCCCGTGTGGGTCAGTCGCGCAGGGTCGCCCCGAATCGCTCGCCGGCACGTCGGACAGCGCCGTCACGGGCCTCGGTGGCCTCGGCAGCGGTCAGCGTGCGGTCCGTGGCACGGAAGCGCAGCGCGAACGTCAGGGACTTCTGTCCCTCGTCCACGCCGGAGCCCCGGTAGTCATCCACGAGCCGAGCATACTCCAACAGGTCTCCGGCGCCAGAGCGCACCGCATCCAGCACGTCACCGGCCGGCACGCTGGCATCGACGACGAGCGAGAGGTCCTGCGTGGCCGCCGGGTAGGAGACGATCGGCGCGACCGCGACGAGTTCCGGGGCCGCGGCGACCAGCGCGTCGAGGTCGAGCTCGACGACCGCCACCACCCGGGGCAGGACGGCGGCCTCGGCCAGTTCGGGCAGGAGCTCACCGGCGACGCCCACGACCGTGCCGTCGACGAGCAGCGACGCGGCCCGGCCCGGGTGGAGGGACGGGTGGGTCGTCTGCGCGACGGTCAGTTCGACACCGACGGCCCAGGCGACCTGGCGGGCCGCATCGATCGCGTCGGCGATGCCGAACGGCTCTGCCGTGGTGCCGGGCTGCTTGACGACCCGGTGGCCGGTGAGCAGTGCGGCGACGTGGAAGGGCTGGGCGGGCAGCGAGGCGTCCAGCGCCTCGAGCGTCGCACGGTCGGGCCGGGCGGCGCCCGCCGGGACCTCGTCGGTGCCGAGCGTCACGCCCGTCACCGGCAGGAACACCCGGGACGTCTCGTAGAGCGCGACGTCCACGAGCCCGCGCGACACGTTGCGACGGGCGGCGTCGACCAGGGCCGGAACGCCGCTGCGGCGCAGGAGGTTCTGCTCGCTGTCCAGGGCGTTCGCGAGCACGACGCTCGGTCCGCCCTGCGGGTCGATCCCCGGGTAGGCGTCCTGCGTGGCCGCCGACACGAACGGTGCCGTGACGACCTCGGTCAGGCCCGCCGCGGCCAGCGCCGAGGCGACCCGACGACGAGCCTGCTGGTGCCGGGTCAGGCCCCGGCCGGGCGGCGCGACCGGCAGCACGCTTGGGATCCGGTCGTAGCCGACGATGCGCGCGACCTCTTCGACGAGGGTGGTGTCGTCGGTCAGGTCGGGACGCCAGGTGGGCGGAGTGACCGCGAGCTGCTCACCGTCGGCCTCGACCGTGGCGCCGATCGCACGGAGCGTGTCGATGACCTCGGCGTCGGTGTAGTCGACGCCGACGAGCTCGGACGGACGCGAGAGCCGCATCGTCACGGTCGCCCGCGGCTCGGTGTCGACGAGCGTGGACCCGAGGGCGTCAGCGGTGCCGCCGGCGAGCTCGACGAGGAGCTCGACGGCACGGTTCGCCGCGGCCTCGGCCACCTGCGGGTCGACCCCGCGCTCGAAGCGACGGGATGCCTCGCTGGGGAGCTTGTGGCGACGAGCGGTGCGGGCGATGGAGACCTGGTCGAACCCGGCGGCCTCGATCAGGACGTCGGTGGTGCTCGCCGAGATCTCGGTGCGGGCTCCGCCCATGACGCCGGCGAGGCCGACGGGACCGTCGTCGTCGGTGATGACGAGGTCTTCGGGGTCGAGCTTCCGGACCGTGCCGTCGAGGGTCTCGAGCGTCTCGCCAGCGGTCGCCCGGCGCACGCCGAGGCCGCCCGCGATGGTCTGCAGGTCGTAGCCGTGCAGCGGCTGGCCGAGCTCGAACATGACGTAGTTCGTGATGTCGACGGGCAGGGAGATCGAGCGCACCCCCGCCAGCGAGAGGCGCGACACCATCCAGGACGGTGTCTTGGCGGCCGGGTCGATCCCGCGGACGACGCGGGTGACGAACGTCGACGCTCCGACCCGACCCCGCACCGGAGCCTGGTCGTCGATCGTGACCCGGAACCCCTCGGCCGCACGCGGCGCGACGCGGTCGACGGGGTCGTGGAAGCTGGCTCCGGTGGCGTGCGCGTACTCACGGGCGACCCCGCGCATGCTGAGGACGTACCCACGGTCGGGCGTGACGTTGATCTCGACCGCGGCGTCATCGAGGCCGAGGAGCGCGATGGCGTCGGCACCGACGGTGGGGTCCATGCCGAGGTCGGCGAAGCGCAGGATGCCGTCGTGCTCGTCGCCCAGCCCGAGCTCGCGGGCCGAGGCGATCATGCCGTCGGACACGTGCCCGTAGGTCTTGCGGGCGGCGATCGGGAACGGCCCCGGCAGGACTGCGCCGGGCAGCGTGACGACGACGAGGTCGCCGACGTCGAAGTTGTGCGCGCCGCAGACGATGCCGCGAGGCTCGGCTTCGCCGACGTCCACCTGGCACCAGTTGATGGTCTTGCCGTTCTTCTGCGGCTCGGGGACGCGCTCGAGGACCCGACCGACCACGATGGGGCCGGTCAGGTCGAAGGTGTGGACGTCCTCTTCCTCGAAGCCGACCGACACGAGCGCCGCGTGGACGTGCTCGAGCGTGACGTCCTCGGGGAGGTCGACGGACTCACCGAGCCAACGGAGTGGGACGCGCATCAGACCACCGTTCCGAACTGCTGCGAGAAGCGGATGTCGCCCTCGAGGAAGTCACGCATGTCGTTCAGGCCGTTGCGGAACTGCAGAGTCCGCTCGATGCCCATGCCGAACGCGAAGCCCTGGTACTCGTCCGGGTCGATGCCGGCGGCACGCAGGACGTTGGGGTTCACCATGCCGCAGCCACCCCACTCGACCCACCGCGCGCCACCCTTGGCGTTCGGCTGCCAGACGTCCATCTCGGCGCTGGGCTCGGTGAACGGGAAGTAGTTCGGGCGGAGCCGGATCTGCGCCTCGGCGCCGAACATCTGCCGGGCGAAGTGCTCGAGCGTGCCGCGCAGGTGCGCCATCGTCAGGCCCTTGTCGATCGCGATGCCCTCGACCTGGGTGAAGACCGGCAGGTGCGTGGCGTCGAGCTCGTCGGCACGGTAGACGCGACCCGGCGCGATGACGTACAGCGGGAGGTCACGCGACAGCAGCGACCGCACCTGCACCGGCGAGGTGTGGGTGCGCATGACCAGGTGCCGGTCGACGGGCTCGACGAAGATCGTGTCCGCCATGGCCCGGGCCGGGTGGTCCTGGTCGAAGTTCAGGGCGTCGAAGTTGAACCACTCGTGCTCGAGCTCGGGGCCTTCTGCCACTTCCCACCCCATGCCGACGAAGATGTCGGCGACGGCTTCGTTCAGCAGCGAGAGCGGGTGGCGGGAGCCGGTGGCGCGGTGGACCGGCAACGCGGTGACGTCGACGCGCTCAGCTTCGAGCCGTGCGTGTTCCTCGGCCACCGCGAGGACGGATTCCTGCTCGGCGATCGCCGCGTTCACCCGCCCACGGGCCTGCCCGACGAGCTTGCCCGCCGCGGCCTTCTGCTCCGGCGGCACACTGCGCATCGATGCGTTCATCCGCGCCAACGGTGACTGCTCACCGGTGTGCTCGGCCCTGGCCTGCTTCAGTTCGGCGACCGTCGTCGTGGCACGGACGGCGGCGAGGGCCGCGTCCACCGCGTCGGCGACGGCCGATTCGCTGATCTCGAGAGGTTCTGACACGAGACCCAAGCCTACCGGCCGTCGGGATACCACCCACCTGCACCGAGCGGACGGTGGATGACCGATGCCGACGACCGGCCTGGGGAGGGAGGAGCGTCAGCTCCGGAGCGCGAAGGCCGACTCGTAGAGGCACACCGACGCGGCCGTGGCGAGGTTCATCGACTCCGCCTGCCCGTAGATCGGCACCTTGACGGCCCGGTCGACGAGCGCCAGGTCGTCGGCGGTGAGTCCGCGGGCCTCGTTGCCGAAGACCCACGCGGTCGGACCGTCGAGCATCCCCTCAGCGCGGACCACCGGCAGGTCGTCGCCGGAGACGTCCGCCGCGAGCACCGTGTAGCCGAGGGCCTTCGTCCGCTCAATCGTGTCGGCCAGGGTCACGCCGACGGACACCGGGACGTGGAACAGGGACCCGGTCGTCGACCGGACGACCTTCGGGTTGTACGGGTCGACCGAGCGTCCGGTCAGCACCACCGCGTCGGCGCCGGCCGCGTCGGCGGCCCGGATGATCGTGCCGGCGTTCCCCGGGTCCCGGACCTCTTCGAGGATGGCGACCAGTCCGGGCAACGCGGCCTGCTCGTCGGACGCCTCACGGGCCTCCCGGTCGGCGGCTGCCGCAGCGCGGTCCGGGAAGACGTCCTTCACCGACGTCGGGAACTGCTGGCACACCGCCACCACGCCCTGCGGGGTGACCGTGTCGGCCATTGCGTCGAGCACCTGCTCGGTCACGAACCAGGTGTCCACCGGCGCGTCGTCCAGCCCGTAGCGGGCTGCGGCGGTCGGGGTCACGTAGAGCTCGCGCAGGAGCTCCGGGGCGTATTCCAGGGCTTCGCGGACCGCTTGGGGCCCTTCCAGCAGGAACAGGCCGGTCTCGGCCCGGACGTCCTTCTTGGCCAGGGCCGCAACGGCCTTCACGCGTCCGGCACGGGGGTTCTCGAGGAGATCGCTCACGACCCAAGTCTAGGAACGACGAAACCCCCGCCGTGCGGCGGGGGTTTCGCGAGCAGAAGAACTGACTACGCAGCCTTCGGGGCCGAGGTGTCGGCCGGGAGGGCCTTCTTCGCGGTCTCGACGAGCGCGGTGAAGGTCTCGGGGTTGTTCACCGCGAGGTCGGCGAGGATGCGACGGTCGACCTCGACGCCGGCCAGGTTGAGACCCTGGATGAGGCGGTTGTAGGTCAGGCCGTTCGCACGGGACGCAGCGTTGATGCGCTGGATCCAGAGGCGACGGAACTCGCCCTTCTTCGCGTGACGGTCGCGGTACGCGTAGACGAGGGAGTGGGTGACCTGCTCCTTGGCCTTGCGGTACAGGCGCGAACGCTGGCCGCGGTAGCCCTCGGCGCGTTCGAGGATGACGCGGCGCTTCTTGGCGGCGTTGACCGCTCTCTTTACTCGTGCCATTGCACTATTCCTTTACGATCCGGGGGCTCAGTGGCCGAGGAGCTTCTTGACGTTCTTCGCGTCACCCTTGGAGAGGACCTGGTCCTCGTTCAGGCGGGCCTTGCGCTTGGAGCTCTTGACCTCGAGGTTGTGACGCATACCGGCCTGCTGCTTCATGATCTTGCCGGTACCGGTGACCTTGAAGCGCTTCTTCGACCCGGAGTGGGTCTTCTGCTTGGGCATGGTGGTGCCTTTCCGTGGGATGGATGGGGGGCCGCGTCGTTGCGGGTTCGGTCCGGGGACCTATTCGGCCGCGGCGTCCGTGGATTCCGCAGCTGCCTCGGACGTGGAACCGGCCTCGGCCTCGTCCTTGCCCTTCGCGGCGTGCTCGGTGGCACGCCGCTCGGCCTTCTGTGCAGCACGCTTGGCGTTCTGCTCGCCCTTGACGTCGGACTTGTTCTTGAGCGGGGCGATGATCATCGTCATGTTGCGACCGTCCTGGGTCGGACGCGACTCGACGACACCGAACTCGGCGATCTCTTCCGCGAACTTCTGGAGGAGACGGACACCCTGCTCCGGACGCGACTGCTCGCGGCCACGGAAGAGGATCATCGCCTTCACCTTGTCGCCGCCGAGGAGGAACCCCTCGGCGCGCTTGCGCTTCGTCTCGTAGTCGTGCACGTCGATCTTCAGGCGGAAACGGACCTCTTTCAGGTCCGTGTTCACCTGGTTGCGACGGGCTTCCTTGGCCTTCTGAGCGGCTTCGTACTTGAACTTGCCGTAGTCCATGATCTTGGCCACGGGCGGCTTCGAGTTCGGCGCGACCTCGACCAGATCCAGTTCGGCTTCCTGCGCGAGACGCAGTGCCATGGCGATCGGGACAACGCCGACCTGCTCACCCTGCGGACCGACGAGTCGGACTTCGGGAACGCGGATTCGGTCGTTGGTACGGGGATCGGTGATGCGGAGCTCCTTCAATCAGGTGGTGGCCGTCCGGGGCGTTTGCCCTGGACGACAGCACGAGAGAGGAGATCTGACGCACGGGATGTCGACCCGTTCGGCAGCCGCCCTGCATCGGATCCGTGGGATCCGACCGACGGGTGCAACACGTGCACTCGCGGAGCGGTGGTGACCCGGTAGCCTGGTGGAACGCGGCCGCGGGTGGGAGAGATTCCTCTTTCGTGACACCGTCCGGGTGTTGTCGAGGATCTTGATCTCAGGAGAACTGATGTCAAGGGAACTGACGGCACACGGACAGCATCTGCCGCGAGCAAGCCTAGCAGAGGAGCACCGTGAGCGACACCCCGATCGACGACACCGGCATCGACGCCGCCAGGGACATCGCGGAGGTGCCGGCGGTCGAACTCATCAACACCGTTGCGGTGCACCTGCTCAGTGCCGCGGCCGTGAAGGTGGGCCTGGCAGACGACCCGCAGGAGCAGACCGACCTGGACGAGGCGCGGAAGCTCATCACCGCGCTGGCCGGCCTGGTCACCGCAGCCGCGACCGAGATCGGCGACCACCACGCCCGTCCGCTCCGCGACGGGCTGCGTTCGCTGCAGCTCGCCTTCCGCGAGGCGTCGGCGATCCCGGACCCGATCGGTGCCGGACCGGGCGAGAAGTACACGGGTCCCGTCAACTAGACGACGTCACCCGGTGACGGACGGGAGGCCCGTGGCGGTGTCGCCACGGGCTTCCCGTCCGTTCGTGGGTCGCGGTCAGGACCCGCTGTCGCCGACCAGGCGCGCGACGGCCGCGAGCGGGATGCCGACCCAGTCGGGTCGGTTGCGGGTCTCGTAGACGACCTCGTAGACCGCCTTGTCGAGCTCGAAGGCGTCGAGCAGTGCGCTGTGGGCGGCGAGGTCCGCGCCGGTGCCCCGCTGGTAGCCCTCGAGGAAGCGTGCCCGCGCCTCGGCCGCCCAGGCGGCCGCGTCGACCGGTTCGGCATCGTGCGCCAGCGCACCCGCGACGTAGTCGAACGAGCGGAGCATGCCCGCGACGTCGCGCAGGGTGACGTCCGGCAGCGAGCGTTCATCGAGGGGGCGGAGCGGCTCGCCCTCGAAGTCCAGGAAGACCCACCCGCGGGGGTCCGGTGCCGACAGGACCTGTCCGAGGTGCAGGTCACCGTGGATGCGCTGCAGGTCCGGCCACGTCGCGTCGGCGGCACGGGCGTAGACCGCGCGGACGGCGTCGGCGTGGTCGGCGACGGCCGGGGCCTCGCGGGCGGCGGTGTCGAGTCGGGCGTGCATCGTCGCGACGGCGGCGTCCCGTCGGGGAGCGTCTGCCGGTTCCGTCGGCAGCGCTCCGGCGAGGGTGCGGTGCACGTCGGCGAGCGCGGTGCCGAGCTGCTCGGCGCGGTCACCGAACGGCGTGCCGGCCTGCGCCTCCTGCAGGGCGACGCGCCAGGCGTCGTCGAGCCCGGGCAGGAACTCCTGGGCGAAGGCGAGGTGCCCCGTCGCCGTGCCGTCCGGGCGTCCGACGTCGGGCCAGTCGGCGCGGAGGGCGCCGTAGACCCGCGGCACGCGCGTGCTGCCCGCCGCCGTGAGCGCGAGCTGCGTGGTCACGTCGGGGTTGTCGCCGTGGTGCAGCACGCGGAAGACCTTGATGATGACGCGGTCGCCGGACTCGGTGTCGCAGATGACCGACGTGTTGGACTGCTCACCCGTCAGGACGCGGGCGGCGGTGACCCGACCGATCGGGCTGAGGCTGTCCGGTGCCGCGTCGATGCGTGCGGCGAGTGCCGACACCCACGCGAGATCGGTGGTGGCGTCGACGACCGTGCCGTCGGGGCCGCTGGTGATCGGCGACTGGTAGAGGACGGGGGCCGCGGGGGCCTCGTCGAGCACCAGCCGGGTCCCGTCGTCGGTCGAGATCGTCCGGAGGCGTGGCACGGACCCCTTCGAGGCGTACCAGCGGCGGTCGGCGATCCAGGACTCGAGGTCGCGGTCGCTCGGCGTGCTGGTGTCGGGGGCGCTGGTGTCTGCGCTGGTGTCCGCGCTCGTGTCTGCGCGGGTGTCGGGGGCGCTGGGTGCTCCGTCGCTCATGCAGCGGAACCTACGCGCCGGGGCCTGGCGAGGTGCCGAGTCCCCCACAGGACGGGCCGCGGAGCACTCCGTCCACAGAACCCCGTTGCCCCCGGTCTGACACGGGTGCGCCGGACGACACTTGCGGCATGCCCCGATCCGCTGCTGCTCCTCCCCCCGCCGCTGACGCTGCACGTGCGCTCCCCGACCCCCGCCGGACCTGGCGGATCCTCGACGACCGCAGGCTCCCCGCACTCGAGCCGTTCGCCGCCGACGTCCGCCGCCACGGAGCGGTGACGGTGCGCGAGACGGTGTGGGACTCCGACGACCGGGTGCTCGCCGCCGAGGGCGTCGTGCTCACACGCTTGCCGGACGACACCTGGACGATCGACCGGGGTGCCCACGGGGTCGGCCCGGAACCGCTCGACGGCGCGTCCGACGATCCCCCACGGGACGCGGTCGAGGTGTTCCTGCGTGGTCGCCCGCTGCGGACCGTCCGGGTCCGTGACACCACCACGACGCTCGTGACCCTCCGCGGCAGGGACGGCCGGGTGCGGGCCGAGGTCGCCGACGTGCGCGTGGACGACGGTGACCCGGACACCAGCGTGCTGCGGTCGTCGCGGTGGTGGGCCCTGACCGACGACGGACGCGACGGTGCCACGGCACGAGCGGCCGAACGAGCGCTGCACGACGCGGCGACGGACCCGGTGGACGTTTCGTCGGTACCGCTCCCCCGGGGCCCGGAGCCGGCGCCGGAACGCCGACGCGGCCGAGCGAAGCGCCCCCGGCCGGACACCGCCGCCGGGCTCGTCCTCCGGGTGCTCGATGCCCTGCGGCGCGACCTCGTCGCGGCGGACCCCCGGGTACGAGCCGACGAGCCCGAGGCCGTGCACGACCTGCGGAAGGTGCTGCGCCGCCTGCGGAGTGTGCTCGCGGCGTTCCGCGGCGCGCTCGACCGCCAGGCGACCGAGGACCTCCGTGCCGCCCTGGCCGAGACCGGACGGATCGCCGGAACCGCTCGCGACGCCGAGGTGCTGCACGCCGGCCTTTCCCGGTCGGCCACACACGCCCCCGACGGGTACGTGGACGCCGAGACCCTCGACCGCATCGCTTCGGAGACCGCGGAACGTCGCAGCGTCGCCGCTGCTGAACTCCGGCGAGCGCTGCGCTCCGACGCCTGGTTCCGGACACTCGACGCCCTCGACGACCTGCTGCTCCGGGCACCGGCAGGCCCGCACGCGGACGACGACGCGGCCACGTTCACCGCCCGGCGCATCCGGCACGAGCGGGTACGCGTCGGTCGGCTGCTGGGTGAACCCAGCGATGACCTCGACACCCTGCACGAGGTCCGGAAGGCCGCGCGCCGGTTGCGCTACGCACTGCAGGCGGCCGGTGACGTGCCCGACGTCGGGAAGCGCCGGCTCGGTCGACTGCGACGGGTGCAGGAGACCCTCGGCGAGACGCTCGACGCCGCACACGCAGCCGATGCGTACCGACGGCTGGCCGCCGTGGCAGCGCAGCACGGCGAGGACACGTTCGTGTACGGCGTCCTGGCAACGACCGAGCAGGTGGCCAGCACGCAGGGCCTGCGCCGATCGCGGAAGCTGCTCGCGCGGCTCTGACCGGGTGCGAGAATCGGGCCGTGCCGCACTACTTCGAGGACCTCGCTGCCGGACAGACCTTCACGACGCCGGGGCGCACCATCACCGAGGCGGACGTGGTGTCGTTCGCCTCGTGGACGAACGACAACAACCAGGTGCACACGGACGTCGAGTTCGCGGGGAAGACCCGGTACGGCCAGCGGATCGTGCACGGGTTGCTCGGCACCTCGCTGTGCCTCGGGCTCATCGCGCGCACCGGCGTCTTCGAGGGGTCCGCGGTGGCACTGCTCGGGATCGACCAGTGGCGGTTCACCGAGCCCGTGTTCATCGGCGACACCGTCACCTGCACCGTCGAGGTCCTGGGCACCCGGCTGACGAGTTCGGGCACGACCGGGATCGTCGAACGAGCGGTGGCCCTGCGGAACCAGCACGGCGTGGTCGTCCAGCAGGGACGGATGGACGTCATGGTGCTCACGCGCGACGCTGCGATCGGCTGAGCAACCGTTCGACGAGCGCCCCGCGGCACCTGCTCCGCGCAATCCCGACTCCCTCTTTACAACGATGTACCAGCACGGGAGCATGGACGCATGAGCACGCTCGACGGCATCGTGGCCGCACCTGACTCCGCTTCCGCCCCCGGCCTCCCCCTCGCTTCGCGGCAGGACGGCACGTACCCCCGGCCGCAGATGCTCCGCACCGCGTGGGCCGACCTGGACGG
Source organism: Curtobacterium sp. MCLR17_042 (assembly GCF_003234695.1). Taxonomy (NCBI): domain Bacteria; kingdom Bacillati; phylum Actinomycetota; class Actinomycetes; order Micrococcales; family Microbacteriaceae; genus Curtobacterium; species Curtobacterium sp. MCLR17_042. The sequence goes on along the minus strand of NZ_QKTD01000004.1, from coordinate 203,500 downwards.
CACGTGGTCGTTCCGGAACGACGGCGACGACGACGCCTGGCGCACCGGCTTCACCGACGCCCGGGACATCGTCGTCCCGTTCCCGCCCGAGTCCCCGGCGTCGGGCATCGACGAGCCCGGCTTCCACCCCGTGGTCTGGTACTCCCGCGCGATCACCCGCTCGGAGCTCGACGCCGCCGGGTTCGGCACCGGCGCGCCCCGGCTCGTGCTGCACTTCGGCGCCGTCGACCACCGTGCCCGCGTCTGGATCGACGGGCAGTTCATCGGCGGGCACGAGGGCGGCCACACCCCGTTCTCCTTCGACGTCACCGAGGCGCTGACCACGGACCCCGACGCCGTGCACACCCTGGTGGTCCGCGCCGAGGACGACCCGCACGACCTGACCCAGCCGCGCGGCAAGCAGGACTGGCACGAGGACCCGCACGCGATCTGGTACCGCCGGACCACCGGGATCTGGCAGACGGTCTGGCTCGAGGCCGTGCCGACCGCCTCGATCGCGTCCCTGCGCTGGACGAACGTCGACCACGCGACCATGCGGCTGACGGTTCGGCTCGACGGTCACCGCACCGGCGGCGAGCGCCTGCGCGTCGAGGCCCGCTGGGACGACCGCGACGAGCACCTCGCCACGATCGAGACCGCCATCGGCGAGACCGGGGACGAGTTCGACGTGGTCGTGCCGATCGCGCGGCAGACGAACGGGCAGGCCGAGGACGAGCTGCACTGGACGCCGGACACGCCCCGGCTGATCGACGCCACGGTCACGCTGCTACCGAGCGCCGGCAACGGCAACGGCACGACGGTGGGCACGGGCGCGCTCGACGCCGTCGCCAGCTACTTCGGGATCCGGACGGTCGGGGTCGACGGGGGCGCGTTCCTGCTCAACGGCCGACGCCACGACGTCCGCAGTGTCCTGAACCAGGGCTACTGGCCCGAGTCGCACATCGCCGCCCCGTCCCGCCGGGCACTCCGCCGCGAGGTCGAACTCATCAAGGAGCTCGGCTTCAACGCGGCCCGCAACCACCAGAAGATCGAGGACCCCCGGTTCCTGTACTGGGCCGACCGGCTCGGACTCATGGTGTGGGGCGAGGCCCCCGGCGCCTACGCGTTCTCCCCCCGCGCCGTGCAGCGTCTGATGCGCGAGTGGATGGACGCCGTCGAGCGTGACGCCTCGCACCCGTCGATCGTCACGTGGGTGCCCGTCAACGAGAGCTGGGGTGTGCAGCACATCGCCACCGACCCGGCCCAGCAGGCCTACGCACGGGCCCTCGCCGACGTCACGCGGGCGTTGGACCCGACGCGTCCGGTGATCTCCAACGACGGGTGGGAGCACACGAACTCCGACATCGTCTCGATCCACGACTACGAGGGCGACGGACCCCGGCTCGCTGCCACCTACGCGGACGAGACCGCACGGGCCCGACTCCTCGGTGGCATCGGCCCGGCGGACCGCCGCATCCTGGTCGGCGGCGCCGAGGACCTCGGCCAGCCGGTGATGCTCACCGAGTTCGGCGGCGTGAACTACCAGCCGGGCGTCCAGCGCGAGGACGGCTGGGGGTACACGTCGGCCACTGACGGCGACGACTGGGTCGCCCGCATCACCGCGCTGTACGACGCGATCCGCGCGAGCTCGTTCCTCGCCGGGTCGTGCTACACGCAGCTCACCGACACCATGCAGGAGACGAACGGCCTGCTCAACGCAGACCGCTCCCCGAAGGTCCCGATCGAGCAGATCCGTCGCGCGGTCACGGGGCGCTAGCCGGGAGGCCCGCACTTCGTGAGCAGGAATGGTCGGGTCCGGCAGACGGACCCGACCAGTACTGCTCACGATGCACACGGGTTGGCTCGCGCCGGGCGGTGGCTGCCCTCGATGCGGGGCGCGGCCTGCGATCTGGGAGGATCGGGCGGGTGACGAGCGTGGCGGAAGCGAGCCGGGCCTCCAGGCGAGGGTTCCGCAGCCTGCTGACCGGACGGCGCAGCGCCTGGACCGCGCCGCTGCTGATCTGGGCGGGCTCGCGGGTGGTCAGCACCGTGCTGCTGGCGACCGTGTACCTGCTGGCGACCGCGAACGGCTGGCCGTTCGCCTCGTACCGACAGGACCCCTCGTTCTTCACGTTCTCGGGCTCGTGGGACGCCTCGTTCTACCGGACCATCGCCGAGCACGGGTACCCGGCAACGCTGCCGGTCGATGACTCCGGGCACGTCCTGCCGAACGCGTGGGCGTTCCTGCCCGTCTTCCCCGCGGTCGTGCGGATCCTGATGACGCTGACCGGCGCCTCGTTCTGGGTCGCCGGGGTCGTGGTGGCGTCGATCGCCGGAGCGGGCGCCTGCGTGCTGCTGTACCGGCTGGTGCTCGCCGTCGGCTGCTCGCACCGGGCCCGCTGGGCGACGGCCCTGTTCGCGTTCGCGCCGACGGGGTTCCTGCTGCAGGTCGCCTACGCGGAGAGCCTGCTGCTCGTGCTGCTGTTCGGCGCGCTGCTGGCGCTGGTGCGGCGACGGTACTGGCTGATCGCGCCGCTCGGTGTCGTGGCGGCGTTCACGAAGCCCGGGGTCCTCGCGCTGGCGCTGGCACTGGCCGTGCACCTGGTCGTGCGGTGGGTCGGAGCGCACCGCTCGGGGCGCGCTGCCGAAGTGTTCCCGTGGGGTGACCGGATCGCGATCGTGGTGACCGGCCTGGTCGTCGCGGCTGCCGGACTGGCGTGGCCCGTCATCGCGACGGCCGTGACCGGGCGACCGAACGCGTACCTGGACACCGAGCTGTCGTGGTGGGTGGGGTTCGTCGGGCGGCAGCACTTCGCGCCGCTGACACCGTGGTTCACGATGGCGTCGACGTGGCTCGGGCCGCTCGGCATCGTGCTCGTCGTGGTGGTGCTCGCCGGCGCGGTGTGGTTCTTCTCACGCAGGAGCACCCGGGCCCTGGGGACCGACGTGCTCGCGTTCACGGCCTCCTACGGGCTGTACCTGGTTGCGGTGTTCCTGCCGCAACAGTCGTTGCCGCGGTTGCTCATGCCGATGGCGCCGTTGCTCGGGTCGGACGTCTTCGTGGGGACACGGCGGCGGGCGGTGACGTGGCTGGTCGTCGGGGTGTGCCTGCAGCCGCTCGCGATCGTGCTGCTGTGGTTCCTCGGGTACCCGTGAGCGGCGCTGTCCGTCGGCGCTGCAAGACACCGGTGTTCGCCGGTTGAACACGCGCAGACCGCGGTGCCACGCGCGAACACCGGTGTCTTGCGGGCCGCGACAGCGCTACGCGTCGAAGGTGTGGAACCAGGCCGATCCGCCGGGGTGCTGCACCGTGATCATCTCGTCGAGGTCGCGGTATGGGCCGTCCTGGTTGTGGCTCGCCGACTTGATGCGGATGGTGCCGTCGGACTCGGTGAAGACCTCGGACACGATGGTCGTGTGGTCCGGTGAGCCGTTGGCGTTCCAGTCGAAGAACACGATGTCGCCGACCTGCACCTTGTCGCGCTCGTCCGACGAACGCCGGGTGAGTCCGAACTCGGCCGCGTTGGTCTCGAGCCACGGGTCCATCGTCGGGCAGTAGGTCCACGTCGCACTGTGCTCGGCACCGGCCGCGCGGTTGTACCAGTCGGACCGCTGCTCCCACCCGCGGGCGATGAGCGTCTGGCTGACGTAGTTCGCGCAGTCGCCGCCGATCGGGTTCATCGTGCCGTACTCGGCGAGGTTGTAGTCCCTCCAGTACCGCATCGCGTAGGCGAGCTGCCGGTCGACGTCGGTCAGTGCGGCGTAGGCCAGGGTGGTCGAAGCGACCGCGCTGCCTGCAGCGGGCGTCGCGGCGGCGGTCGGGGTCGGCGTGGTCGTCGCGGTGTCCTGGGTGGCGCCGCTCTGCCCGTCGTTCGCGGCGCTGCCGTTGCCGTCAGAGGACTGGTTCGCCGACGCGGTGGGCTCGATCACCGAGGTGAAGAGCGCGACGTCGGCGTCACCGGCCGTGTACATCGCCTGGTGCGGGGCCATGAAGGTCACCTTCGACGCGGTCGCCGTGACGTCGCGCGCAGCAACACCGCCGACGGTGACGCCCTTGACGGCGGCGAGTCCGGTCCCCGTCACGGTGATCGTGACGCCACCGGCGAGCGGGACCTGCGCCGGAGTGACGGCCTTCGCGACGGGCTTCGCCGTCGGGGTGGACGATGCGTCCCCACCCCCGGAGCTCCCACGCCCGCCGCCCGAACCCTTGCCCGAGTCGCCGCCCTTGTCGCTGCCGGAAGAGCACGCCGCGACGGCGAGCCCGATCCCGGCGACGCCGGCGAGGGACAGGAGTGCGCGGCGGTTCATCGAGGCAGTCATGACACGACCAGCGTAAGCGACACATCCGTCGTTCCGACACGGCATGATCGTCTTCGGGGGCGAGCGTCCTCCGTGTCCCAGCGGACCCGTTCGGAAGGAACACACATGCCCGAGAGCCACGACTTCTTCGTCGCCACCGACCCCGAGACCGCCCGTGCCCAGGTGCGTGAGGCGCTGTCACGCGAGGGCTACACCGTCGACGACGCCGAGCAGGGGGCACTCCGTGCGACCCGCGGCAGCCTCGGCCTGACGCTGCTCATCGGCGGCATGGCGAACGACCGCACGTTCCACACCCGCCTGGACGTGCAGATCATGATCGCCCCGGACGGCCGCACGGTCGCCCGACTGCTGCGCGGCTCGGGCAAGTCCGCGATCAAGGGTGGAGCGCTCGGCATCTCCCGCGGCAACCGTGCCTTCGAGCAGGCCGCGAACGCGATCCACACCACCTTCGCGCAGTCCGGCGTGCTGACGGAGAGCATCGCCGGCTGACACGTCGACGGCGGGGACTGGTCCGACGCGACCCTCGGACGGACGGGAGGCCCGGTGCCAGCTGGCACCGGGCCTCCCGTCCGTCAGGGGGTCACGACGTCACGACGTCACGACCGTGCGATCACGTGCAGGAGACGTTGCGGTCGATGCTGCCGGACCCGTAGGGCACCACGACCTGGACCATCGCGATGGTGCCGCCAGGCAGCGGGGTGCCGGAGCAGGCCTTCCGCGCCTTGGTGACCGTGCTCTTGCCGAGCGCGATCCAGTTCGACCGGCCGTAGAGCGGGCTGTTCGACTTGACCGTGCCGGCGATGGTCTTCCACTGCGAAGTGGTCGAGTAGAGGCCGATCCGCTTCACGCCGGCCGTCTTGAGCCCGACGATCATGCCCTGCATCGCCGCGCGGTTCTGGGCGGTGTCGCGCTGGTAGGACAGACCCGTCTCGACGTCGATCCACCAGCGGTAGGCGGACGGGTTCGGGACGCCACGGCTCTGGACGTCGTCGTACCCACGGGCGTAGCCGTACATGAACGAGCACGCCAGGGTGACCTGCTTCTTGCCGCCCTTGGTCACGCACTTGCCGAACGGGTTGGTGGGCACCGTGCCCTGGTACCGGTTCGAGGTGGGCCAGACCGACGCCTTGAGGCCCGGGTTGGCGAACAGCGCGTACAGCTGCGTCTTCGGTTGGGCCGAACCCCCGACGGACTTCGCCGACCAGGCGAGCTGTTCGGCGAGGCACGGGTTCGTGGTGTTGCCGAGGGACTCGTTGACGCCCACGATGCCGAACGCCTGGTCGGTCGGCACCTGGCTGCCGCACTGCGGCCAGGAGATGTCGACACCCAGCGGCGTGACCACTGCGGATGCACCCGACGACGGGCCGGCAACGGCGATGCCGGCGGCCACCACCACCGTGGTCGCGATGGTCGCGACGAGACGACTGATACGGAACATGCTCTCCCCCTGATCTGGCCGGACGGGCCGACCGCGCCCCACCGGCGCACGGGGAGTCTAGGTGGAAGCTTCGGACGACACACCGGCTCTGTCCGTCGACTGTGTCGAACGACGCACTGCACTCGGTCTGTGGAGGACTTCGCGGAGCAGTCGACACCGCACACCCTGGAAGATCACCTTGCTCGGCGTACTACGTCCGGCGTACTATGTGCAGCACAGTGCGCAACGAGAGGGGGTCCCGGTGATCAGCGCCGATGCCATCCGCGGGTACGTCGACCTCATCGTGCTCTCGCTCGTCCGGTTCGAGCCGTCCTACGCGTACGAACTCGCGCAGCGGATCAGCACCGTGACCGGGGCCGACTACACGATCAAGCAGACGACCCTGTACTCCGCCGTCAAACGCCTCGAACTCGCCGGGCTCGTGACGTCGTTCCACGGCACCTCCGAGTCCGGCAAACTCCGCACCTACTACCAGATCACCGGATCGGGTCGCGCGCACCTCGACGACAAGACCGAGGAGTGGCGCGACACCAAGTCCGTCATCGACCGCTTCGTGGAAGGGACCAACGCATGAACGAGATCAGCGAGTACCTGGAGACGATGTTCCGCCCCTACCCGCAGACCCCCCGCCTGCGCGAGGCGAAGGCGGAGCTGCACGGGATGATGGAGGACGCGTACGCCGGACTCATCGCCGACGGTGCGACACCGAACGAAGCGATGGTCCAGATCGTCAGCGACTTCGGCAGCCTCGACGAGCTCGCGCTCACCCTCGGCATCACCGCGGACCTGGAGCCCCGGGCGGGCGGTCCGGTGCGCCCCTCCGACGAGCGGGTGCCCGTGCACGCGCCCATCTCGATGGACGAGGCGAAGGGCTTCACCGAGGCGCACCGTCGGACGGCGCCACGCCTCGGTGCCGGAGTCGCGCTCTACGTCCTCGCCGCGATCCCGCTCGTGCTGCTGCTCGGCGCGTCGGACCAGCCGGGTTTCCCCCTGGACGCCGGCGTCGCGATCGCGATCGGGCTCGTCCTCGCACTCGCCCTCGGAGCGATCGCGACGGTCACGATCGTACGGGTCTCGGGCGCGTTCGCTCCCTTCGCCCGGATCCAGGAGCGCCGTTTCAGCCCGGACGCGGACGTCATCCGCTGGGTCAACGAGGTCGCCAGGGCGAACGAACGACGTCAGACGAGGTCGCTGACCGTCGGGGTCCTGCTCTGGGTGCTGTCGCCCGCAGCCCTCATCATCGTGGTGCTCGCACCGCCCACCTCGCTCCAGAGCGTCTGGATCGGGGCGAGCACGGCGTTCCTCCTGCTGGTGGTCGCGATCGGCCTGTTCGTGTTCCTCCGTGAGACGTGGGCGAGCAGTGCCGCCGGCGCCATCAACCGCGGCGTCCCGAGGACCGCCACCGTGCCGGTCTGATCACCCCGTCCGGGCGAGGAGCCCTTCGAGGAGGGTCGCGTACCGTGCCGCGATGAGCGTCGCAGGTCGCAGGTCGACGCGCGTTCCCTGCGGCTCCACGGCCAGCGTCACCCTCGAGTCACCGGTGTCGAGCACCACGGTGACGTCGACCGTCTCGTGCGCCGTGGTCGGTGCGGACACGGAGCCGAGCCGGACGGCGACGACCTGCCCGCCGCCCTCGACCCGGACGGGCGTGTGCCGCGTGACCGGGGTCGCCGTGACGAGGTGCCGCTCGATCTGGTCGACGTTCGCGTGGTGGTCCGCCGACTCCGGGAACGGGACGCTCCGCAGCCCGTCGTCCTCGTGCACGAGGACCGCCTGCGGAACCCGCGTCGCCGTCAGCCGGAGGGCGAGCATGAACGCGTACACCGCCCGCGCCCGGTGGCGCTGGTCCCAGGACACGTCGACGACGATCCGACCGAGGAGTTCGTCGACGCCGTCGAGCTCCGGAACGGTGACCCGCTCGACGACGAGTCGACGGTTCCCGGACGCTCGGACGCGGTCCGCGAGAGCCCGCAGGTCCGGGCAGGAGAACAGGTCACCGATGGTCAACGCCCCGGGGAACGCGGCATCGAGCTGCCCCTTGACCTGCATGATCGTGAGCGAATCGCCACCGATCTCGAAGAAGCTGTCGGTGACCGCGACACCACGGATGCCGAGGACGTCCGACCACACCGCCGCGATGCGCTGCTCGACGTGGTCACCCTCCGCCGTGGACGTCGGCAGTGCATCCCCGTGCGGGCCCACGTCATCACCCGCCGGCCACGGCAGCGCACCCGTGTCGAGCTTGCCGTTGACGTTGAGCGGGAGGGCCGCGAGCGGCACGATGTGCCGCGGCACCATGTAGTCGGGGAGCAGCCGGCGCAGCCCCTCGCGCACCGTCGACGCGGTGACGTGTGCCGCGCCGACGACGAAGCCGGCGAGGACCGTCGGGGAGCCCACGACGCTCCGCGCCACGACGACGACGTCGCGCACCCCGTCGACCTGCGCGATGGCCGCTTCGACCTCGCCGAGCTCCACGCGGAACCCACGCACCTTCACCTGGGCGTGCTCGGTCACCCGGCCGAGGAAGACGAGCGTGCCGTCGGCCTGCCACTGGACGCGGTCGCCGGTGCGGTAGCCGACGACACCGTCGAGCACCGGGAAGCGCTCGGCGGTCCGGTCGGGCATCCCGAGGTAGCCGAGCGCGAGGCCGAGACCCGTCGCGACCAGCTCGCCCTGCTCGCCCGGTCCGCACAGCGATCCGTTGCGGTCGAGGACGACGACACCGCCACCCGCGATCGGCGCACCGATCGGCACGGTGCGCCCGACGGGGAGCACCCGAGGGATCCGGTACGCCGTCGTGAAGGTGGTGTTCTCGGTCGGGCCGTACACGTGGAACATCTGCAGCGCACCGCTCGCCCCGTACAGCTGCCGCATGCGCTCGGCGTCCGCTCGCTCGCCGCCGGTCATCACGACGCGCAGGGCCGCCAGGACGCCCGGGTCCTGACCCACGAGCGAGTTGAAGAGTGACGTCGTCACGAACATGACCGTCACACCGTGGCGAGCGAACAGCTCGGCGAGCGCCGACGCGTCGACCAACGTCGCACGGTCGGCGATCACCGCCCGGCCGCCGTGCAGCAGCGGCCCCCAGAGCTCCAGCGTCGCGGCGTCGAACGCGACGGAGCTCCCGGCGAGCACGACGTCGTCGCCCGTGATGGGGATGTCCGCGTTCTCCCAGGCGATCCGGAGCACCGCCCGCTGCGGCACCACGACCCCCTTCGGGCGTCCCGTCGTCCCCGAGGTGTACATCACGTACGCCTCGTCGTCGCCCCGTCGCTCGACCGGCACCATCGGCGGTGCCGTCCGCCCCTGCTCGACGCCGATCACCGGCAGCGGGAGCCCCGCCTCGTCGGTGAGCCGCCGACCGGCGGCATCGACCGCGAGGACCGCGGTGACGCCCGCGTCGTCGAGGACGAGCCGGGCGCGGGCCGACGGCGCGTTCACGTCCACCGGCACGTACGAGCCACCGACGAGCACGACCCCGACGAGCGCCACGGTGGTCGCGATCGATGCCTCCCCCGCGATGCCCACGCGGTCACCGGGGAGCACACCGCCTCGGCGGAGGTCCAGCGCAACGGCGGAGGCGCGGGCCCACAGCTCGCGGTACGTCAGCGACTCCAGATCGTCGGCGATCGCGACTCGGTGCGGCACCCTGGCGGCGACGGCGACGAACGCCGCGCCGAGCGCTCCCGGCAAGCGCGGAGCGACCGCGCCTGACGTGTCCTGTGGCAGGGCGGCGAGGACCCGTTCCGGAGTCGCGCCGGCCTGCGCCACCGACATCCCGTCGTCGTGGCAGAACGCCTCGAGCACGTCGATCACCCGGTCACCGAGCCGGTCGATGTCCGAGCCGCCGAAGTGGCCGGCGTCGTACAGCCAGACGAGCAGCAGCTCGTCGCCGGTCCGCTGCGCCGTCAGCGTGAGTGGAGTCTCGGTCTGCTCTCGGCCGCGCACGAAGGCGAGACCGGCGTCGTCGAGGGCGTCCGCGTCCAGGCCGTAGTTCTCGAAGGTGTAGAGACACGACACGAGTCGGTCGTGACCGACGAGGCTCTGCACCCGCGCGAGCGCCGTGTGGTCGTGCTGCATCGCGGCGACGGCCTGCTCCCGGACGTCGTCGAGCAGTGTCCGCACGGTCTGCGCCGGCTGCCAGCGGACGCGCGCCGGGATGGTGTTGATGAAGAGGCCGGTGGCGTTCTCCAGGCCGGCGGCCGTGCCGTCGCGGCCCGACACGACCTTGCCGATGACGACGTCGTCGACGTCGAGCGCTCGACCGAGTGTGAGGGCGAGTGCGGCCTGGACGAGGTGCGCCAGCGTCGTCCCCGTCGCCTGGAAGCGGGCGGTCAGCCGCGCTGCGAGCGCCGCATCCGAACTGCGGCGGGCACGGGCAGCCGTCGACGACGCCGCGAGCGACTCGGTGAAGGGCAGAGCGGTCTGCAGCTCCGGCGCTCCGTCGTACCCGTCGAGGACGTTGCGCCAGTACGTGTCCGACGCGTCGAGCGGTCGGCGAGCCGCTGCGGCGATGACGTCACCGAAGACCGTGCGCTCCGCCGGTCCGATCGCCTGGAGCTCCTCGCCCCGCAACAGTGCGACGAGTTCGTCGAGGATCCTGGCGAGACTCCACCCGTCGAGGATGATGTGGTGGTAGGTGAGCACGAGCGTCTCGACGTCGTCGGCACGGGAGGTGTCGGTGACAACGGTGACCCGCATCAGCGGTTCTGCGGCGAGCACGAAGCCGCGCTCGACGTCCTCGTGCAGGAGGGCATCGAACGCGTCCCCGCCGTCGACCGACGCGGAACGGACGGACGGCCCGGAGTGCTCACCCGCTGCGAGCACCACCTGCCGGGGCCGGCGCAGACCGTCCGCCGCGAAGCGGGTCCGCAGGACCGGGTGTCGTGCCGCGAGCTCGGCGACGGCCGCTCCGACCCGGGCGGAGAGGCCGCCACCGGAACCGCGCCACGGTGTCGCGGAGGTGCGCCGGAGCGGCTCTCCGACCTCGAAGACCTGCTGCACGACGGAGGCGCGACTGCCCGGCTCCCGGAGGTGGTGGAGGAGCATCCCGTGCTGCAGGGGACTCAGGTCGATCACGTCGTCGACGTCGCCGTACGCGCGTTCGATCGCCTCCTGCTCGTCCAGGTGCAGGTCGGAGGCCCGCACGAGGTCACTGGGCGTGCGTACGCGAGCCGACCCGCGCCTCCCGGCCGTGGCGAGTGCCGCGAGGCGGGGGCCGAGCTGCTCGACGGCGGTCACGATCACCGGGTCCGCACCCGGGCCCACGGACGTGAGCACCCGCAGGCGTCCGTCGGCGACGAAGGCGTCGACCTGGACGCCGACGGGGACGCGGTTCCCCGGAGCCGATGCGGTGCCTGCGGCATGCAGACGGTAGGCGCCCGAACCGGCGCCCCGGGCGGCGGCACCCTGGTCGCCGATGTAGTTCACGGAGATCGACGGCCGGGCACGGCGATCCTGGTCGTCGTCGACGCGGTACCCGACGCCGCCGAGCGGGACGCGACGGACCGCCTCCTTGGCGAGCACGATCGAGCGGTGCGGTGATGCTGCGTCGCACTCCACGAGGACCGGGTGGATCGCGGTGAACCAGCCCACCGTCCGCGACACGTCGGGCAGGAGCGGGTGTTCTGGTCGTCCGTGCGCCTCACGCTGGACGACGATCGACGACCGTCCGTCGACGGCCGCGACCGCCGCGCCGACAGCGGCGAGCAGCAGGTCCTCGATCGTCGCTCCGTAGGCGACGGCCACCCGCTTCAAGCGGGCGGTCTGCTCGGCGTCGAGCACGATCGGCGCCGGTTCGGCCTGTTCGGCCGGTTCGGCCGGTTCGGCCGGTCCTGCCGGTGCGGTCGATCCGGCCGGTGCCGTCGGCAGGTGGTCGACGGGCGGGTCCTCCGGACGCTGCTCCGCCACGAGGGCGCGATCGATGTCGCTCCACACCGTGCGGTCCGACGCCGACTGTGCGCGGACCGCCGACACGATCGCCTCGGACCACTCCCGGAGCGAGGCCGTCGAGGGCGGCAGGGTGACCTCACGGTGTGCACGCGCCGCGTGGACAGCGCTGACGAGGTCCTCGACGAGGACGTGCCAGGAGACCACGTCGACGACCAGGTGGTGCGCGCAGAGCAGCAGCGTCGCACCGCTCGGGGCCTGCACGAGACCGGCTGCGAGGAGCGGGCCGGTCCCGAGGTCGAAGCCTGGCTGCAGCTGCCGCGCCAGGTCGGCCACCGCGCCGTCCACCTCGGCATCCGCCGCGACGTGCACCTCGGCGAAGACGTACCGCGCGTCGTCCGGACGTCGGACGGTGAGCTGCTGCCCGTCGAGGACCGCCCGCAACGCGTCGTGGTGGACCCAGACGGCGTCGAGCGCCACGCGCACGTGCGCCGTCGACACCCTGCCGAGGTCGACCACGGCGTCCTGGTTGAAGTGCGCGGGCTCGGCGAGACCCCAGGCGAGGAACTCGTCGACCATCGGGAGACGCCCCACCGGCCCGTGCAGGTGCCGGACCGGGGCGGCCGCCGGTGCCGCCACGTCGATGTGCCGAGCGATCTCGTCCACTGTCATCGACTGCATCACCCGGCTCACCGAGCAGTGGTAACCCGCTTTGCGGAGCAGCGAGACCGTCCGGATGGCCGTGATGGAGTCACCGCCGAGCTCGAAGAACGAGTCGTTCCGCCCCACACCCGCCAGCGACAGGACGGTGGCGAAGGCGTCCGCGACGGCCTGCTCCGCGCGGGTCCGCGGAGCAGCGTCGGCCGCGGCCACGGCCGGGTGCTCCGCATCGAGGGCCTGCAGCGCTGCGACGTCACGCTTGCCGTTCCCGGTGAGCGGGATCGACGGGGTCCGGAAGGCACGGGCGGGAACCATGTACGAGGGCAGGACCCGCGCCGCACGTTCGCGGAGGTCGGCGGCATCGGTGTCGGCGACGAAGTAGGCGTGGAGGCGGGTCGTCCCCGAGTCGTCGCGCCGCGCCGCGACGACCACGTCGTCGACGCCGTCGAGGGCCAGCAGGGCAGCCTCGACCTCGGCGAGTTCGACCCGGTGCCCCCGGACCTTCACCTGTCGGTCGTCACCGATCCGGCCCAGGTACTCGACGGTACCGTCCGCCAACCAGCGACCACGGTCACCGGTGTGGTACTCGAGACCGTCGGACGTGCGCAAGAAGGACTGCGCCGTCAGCTCCGGCGAACCCAGGTACCCGTCAGCGACGCCGTCCCCACCCGCGACGACCTCGCCGACCTCGCCGATGCCGCAGGCACGGTCGCCGTCCCGGACGATGCGCACACGGGTGTTCCCGATCGGCTTACCGATCACCACCCGCGTGAATCCGCGCTGGAAGGGGTGCACCGTCGTGAAGGTCGTGTTCTCGGTCGGCCCGTAGCCGTTGAACACCTGGATCGCAGGGTTCTCCCGGTGCAGCCGGTGCACGTGTTCCGCGGCGACGGTCTCTCCCCCGATGACGAGCCGCTCGACCCCGTCGAGCGCCCACGGGTCCGTGGTCACGACGTGGTTGAACAGCGAGACGGTCAACCACATGACCGTCACGTGGTGCTGGTCGACGAGCGCGCCGAGCGACGCGGGGTCGACGACGGCGTCACGGTCGTCGAGCACGAGCGTTCCGCCGTTGAGGAGCATGCCGAACACCTCGAAGGTCGACGCGTCGAACGCGAGCGACCCCGTGAGCAGCAACGTGTCGGAGGCGTGCAACGGGAGTGCTTCGTTGTCGAGGACGAGCCGGAGCACGGCGCGGTGCGGGACCACGACACCCTTCGGTCGCCCTGTCGTCCCCGAGGTGTACATCACCGAGGCGGCGCTGTCGGGCGTCGGGGCGCCCGGCCCACTGCCCGTGTCCGCCGTTCCGCCGGCGGCGCGCCGGTCGGCGTCGGGCAGGGCTGACGCGTCGAGCACGAGGACCGGGTCACGGGGGTCCAGCAGCCCCCAGGCGTCGACGAGTCGGGCCGCCGACGCGTCCGCGCAGACGACGACCCTGGTACCCGCGTCCGCGGCGATGGCGCCGAGCCGCTCCGGCGGAGCTGCCGGGTCGAGCGGAACGAAGGCGGCACCTGCCAGCGAGATGCCGAGGATCCCGGCGAGGAGCGGTGCGGTCGGAGTGCCGAGGACACCGACGCGGGCGCCAGGACCGACCCCTGCCTCCGTGAGGACCGACCGCATCCGGTCGGCCATCGCGGCGAGCTCCGCGTACGACAGGGGAACCCCTCGATCCACGACTGCGGTGCGGTCGGCGTTGCGGGTCGCCGCGGCCGTGAACGCCGCACCGATCGACGACACTCCGAGTGTGCTGTGCGAGGTGGTCGCGAAGCCGTCCACCGTCACGCGCTCCTCGGCACCGACGCTGTCGACCGCACCGACGAGGGCGTCGTCCTGACCCGCGAACGCCCCGAGCACCCGGACGAGTCGATCGACGACCGTCTTCGCATCGGCGACCGCCAACCGCGCCGGATCGACCATGATCACGAAGCGCAGGGCGTCGTCGACCGGCTGCACGGTGACCGTGAGGGGGTAGTCGGTCTCCTCGCGCGCCGACTCGAACCGCAGCCCCGCATCGACGAGGTCCTCGTCCGCGAGGGCGAAGTTCTCGACGGCGAGCAAGCACTCGAACAGATCGCGGTGCTCGGCGAGGGACTGGATGCGCGCGAGCGACCCGTGCGAGTGCGCGGCTGTGGCGAGCGCCTGTGCGCGAACGACGTCCAGCAGACGGTCGACCGTCCCGCTCGGGTCGACGGTGACCCGGACCGGGACGGTGTTGACGAACAGCCCCACGACCTCGTCGAGACCGTCGACGTCCACGTCGCGACCGGACACCACCTTGCCGAACACGACGTCCGTCGTGCCGGTGGCGCGCGCGAGCACGACGGCCAGCGCAGCCTCGACCAGGTGCGCGAGCGTGATCCCCCGCCCCGCGTACCGCGTGGCGAGGACGCCGGGGAGGCCAGCGGCCGTCGTCACGGCGTACCGCGCGCGGTCGGCCGGGGCTCCGTCGACGGCGTCCGCGCCCGTCCCGTCTGCGTCGGTGGCGCCGCCCGTCCCGTCTGCGTCGGCGGCTGCGCCGCGCGTCCCGTCTGCCCCGCCTGCCCTGTCTGCCCTGTCTGCTCCGTCTGCTCCGTCTGCTCCGGCGGCTCCGCCTGCTCCGTCTGCTCCGGCGGCGGCGGCGTGCTCGGGTTCGCGCTCCACGCTGGCGAGCCGTGCCGGCGGCTCGACACCGCGCATCAGGTCCGACCAGTAGCGGTCGAACGCCGCGCGGTCCCGCGACGCCGACCAACCGACGTAGTCGGCGTACTGCTTCGCACCGACGGCGTCCCGGTCCGCCCGACCGAGCACCTCGTCACGACTCCCCGTCCGGGCCAGGTCGCTGTACTCGCGGAAGTCCGCGAACAGGCGCGCCAGGCTCCACCCGTCCATGACGACGTGGTGGTAGGTCCACACGAGCCGGAGCCGATCGACGCCCTCGCGGCCCGTCAGGACCGCGGTGACGCGCAGCAGTGGATCGAGGTCGAGCCGGAAGCCCCGGGCGACGTCGTCAGCGAGGAGCCGATCGAGCCGGAGCTCGGCGTCGGTGTGCGAGTGCGCCCGGAGGTCGACCACGGTGAACTCGGGCTCGCGGTCGGTGAGGACCACCTGACGGGGCCGCGCCACGCCGCTCGTGACGATGCTCGTCCGGAGCACGGCGTGCCGACGTGCGAGCGCCGCGACCGCGACCCCGATCGCCTCGACCTCGTCCGCCGGGTCGCCGAGAGCATCCACCCTGAAGATCTGCTGAACGACGTACGGGCTCGTGTCGCTGTCGGTCAACGAGTGGAAGACGAGGCCTTCCTGCTGCGGTGCGAGATCGAGCACGTTCTCGATCCTGGAGCTGACGATCCGCTGATCCATTGGGTCCCCTCACCATCTGGTGCGTTCCGGAGTCGCTCGTCGAACACGTCCCCGAGGTCCATCTTGGTGTGTCGGAGCGATGGATCATGCAGTCGCCGGAGAAAAAAGTCGGCATGTGATCACGCAGACCCTTCTCAAACTCACAGCTTGCGCTAGAGTCTCGGACGGGGGACGAACGGCTGGATCGCGATGACGCGATCCAGCAGACCCCGTCGAGCTCGATGACGACGACGGATCAAGGTGGGGGCAGGGCGATGACGAAGGCCGCTTTTCTGTGTTCGGGGCAGGGCTCGCAGTACGTGGGCATGGGGCGCGAGCTCGTCCGCGACTCGACCGCTGCCGCGGCGGCGTTCGACGAGGCATCGGAAGCCATCGGGATCGACCTGCGCGCCCTCTGCTTCGAGTCCACCGCAGCAGAACTCGCCCGTACCGTCAACACCCAACCGGCGATCCTCACCCTTAGCGTCGCGCAGGCCCGCGCGAGTGCCGAGCGTGAAGCACTGGACCCGGCCGTCATCGCCGGCCACAGCCTCGGCGAGATCACCGCACTCACCCTGGCCGGGTCGATCGGGTTCGCTGACGCCGTCCGGCTCGCCCGTCGGCGTGGCGAGCTCATGCAGCAGGCCGTACCGGAAGGCCACGGGCTCATGCTCGCCGTGATGACGCGAGAGCACGAAGCCGTGATCGACCTGTGCGCCCAGGTCTCCGAGCAGATGTTCGACGTCGTGCAGGTCTCCAACCTGAACTCGAACACCCAGGTCGTCGTCGCCGGAAGCGCGTCAGCGGTCCTCGCCGTCCACGGTCGACTCGAGGACGACGGGATCCGCTCGACGCCGCTCAACGTGAGCGTTCCGTTCCACTCGCCGCTGATGGAACCGGTCGTCGCCCCGTTGCGCGAGCAGCTGGCGTCCATCGAGATCACCGCCCCGCAGGTGACCGTGCTCTCGAACGCGACCGGACGCCCGTACCGTGACGAGGACGAGATCGTCGAGCTGTTGCTGCGTCAGGTCGTCGAGCCGGTCCGCTGGGTGGAGAACCAGCGGTGGATGCGCATGCACGGCATCGACTACGCAGTCGAGTTCGGTCCCGGACAGACGCTGTCCGGACTCATGCGGCACACGCACCGCGAAGTCCCGGTCTTCAGCTACGACTCAGCCGACGCCCGCGCATCGCTGCAGGTCATGATCGAGCGGACGACCGTGCCGTTCCTCGCCCGCGCACTCGGCATCGCCGTCGCCGTGCGCAACACGAACTTCGACGCCGACGACTACCGCGAGAAGATCGTCACGCCCTACCGGTCGCTCGAGAAGCTCAGTCGCCTCGTCGACCGTGAACGGCGTGACGCCACCGACCAGGAGCGGCGTGAGGGTGCTGAGCTGCTCATCGGGATCCTCCGGGCGAAGGGCAGCACGCCTGCGGAGATCCAGAGCCGGCTCGACACCCTGTCAGCGGACTCCCGCACGGAGCCGCTGTCCGTCGACGACCTGCTCGCCCACGTCTGAGCGCCGCACGTCGATGCTGGGCAACGAGGACCTCGACGCGCTGCTGCGGGCCGCAGCGGGCACACGACCGGACGGTCTCACGATCGAGTCCCCCGCTGTGTCCGCCGACGCGACCGCCAGGGCAGACGGAGCCATCGCGATCATCGGGATCTCGGCCCGGGTCGGTGCCGCCGGGTCCGCCCGGGCGCTCTGGGATGCGGTGAACAGCGGTACGGACCTGATCAGGCCGTTCCCGGCGGATCGGTTCGCCGATGCTGACGAGCTCGCGCTCAGTGCTCTGGGCTCCGCCCTGGCGGACCCGGTCCCGTACGCGTACCTCGACGACGTCGACCGTTTCGATCCGTCTCGGTACGGGATCTCCCGCACCGAGGCAGAGCTCATGGATCCCCACCAGCGACTGTTCCTCGCCGCCTGCGTCGACGCGATCGAGGACGCCGGGTACGGTGGCGTCGCGTTGCGCGGCTCGAAGACCGGCGTCTACGCGGCATCGGGACTCGTGCCGGGGCTCTACCTCAGCGGTCACGAAGCGCGCGACGCCGCGGAGGCTGGGCTCGGTACGTCCGGTGGCATCGCTTCGGTCGTGGCCAGCCGCATCAGTCACATGCTCGACCTCACCGGTCCCGCGATGATCATCGACACGGCGTGCTCGTCGTCCATGACGGCCCTCATCACGGCGTGCCAGGACCTCCGCGCCGGTCGCGTGACGACGGCGATCGCCGGTGCCGTCCGTCTCACGCTCGTCCCGCCGACGCACAAGGAGCGTTCCTTCGGCATCGAGGCGGCCTCGCACCGGACGCGGACCTTCTCGTCCGACGCCGAGGGCACCGGCGGCGGGGAGGGCACCATCGCCTTCCTGCTGAAGCCGCTCGCCCGGGCGCAGCGCGACCGCGACCACGTCTACGGCGTCGTCAAGGGCTTCGCTGCGAACCAGGACGGTGCGACGACCGGCATCACGGCGCCCAGCGCCAGCGCTCAGGCGGCCGTCGTGCGAGCGGCGTGGCGGGATGCCGGCATCGATCCGGGCACCGTGGGCTACGTCGAGGCCCACGGGACCGCGACGAAGCTCGGGGACCCCGTCGAGATCGACGGCCTCGTCGAGGCGTTCTCGTCGTGGACGGACGCCCGGCAGACGTGCGCCGTCGGTTCGGCCAAGTCGAACGTCGGCCACCTCGACTCCGCCGCCGGGGTGACCGGGGTGCTGAAGGTGCTCGGGATGTTCGCCGACCAGGTCATCCCGCCGACGCTGCACTTCGTCGCCCCGAACACGGAGATCGACTTCATCGATTCCCCGGTGTTCGTCGCCGACACCCTGCGCCCCTGGGCGAGCAGCGGACCGCGCAGGGCCGGCGTGAGCTCGTTCGGGATGAGCGGCACCAACACGCACGTCCTCCTCGAGGAGCCACCGGTCCTGCCCGAGCGTGCAGTGGACGCCGGACCGACCTGCGTCACCGTGTCGGCGCAGTCGTCGCCCGCACTCCGCCGAGCACTCACGGACCTGCTCGGCGCCCTCGACGACCAACCGGACCTCGCCCTGGTCGACGTCGCACGGACGCTCAACACGGGACGCGCCGTGCTGCACCACCGCGCAGCGCTCGTCGTGCGGTCCGTCGACCAACTCCGCGCCCACATCCGCCTCCTCCTCGCAGGCACCGTGCCGACCGGGGCGTTCCTCGGCGAGCGGGGCACCAGGCCCGTGCAGGACACCACACCGTCCGATGCCGAGGGACCGCTCGACGAGCAGGCTGCCCGAGCGATGCGGAGTGTCGCCGGCGGTGACCGCGACGACGGACTCGTCCAGCTCGCCGCACTCTTCGTCGCCGGCGCCGACGTCGACCTCGCCCCCCTCGACACCGCCGGCACCGCGCGGCTCGTGCCGCTCCCCGGCGTCGTCGGCCAGCCGACCCGCGTGTGGCGGCCAACGACGGGCAGTGGACCCGGTGCGTCCCGGCACGGGGCCGGCGCGTTCCGGCACGGTGCCGGCTCCGGCCCGCACCCCCTCGTCCACCGGCACCAGTTCAACGGGCCCGGGGTCGACGTCTTCGAGTCGGACTTCTCCGCATCGCGCACCTTCGAGCTCGGCGAACACGTCGTCGACGGCAGCCACGTGATGGTGGGCACCGGGTTCCTCGAGATGGCCTACTCGACCGCACGTCGATTCCTCGGCGACGCGGTACGGATCGACAACATGCACTACCTCGACCCGCTGGTCACGCACGGAGACGAGGTCCGTCGTGTCCAGCTGGTGATGAACCACCGCCCCGACGAGGCGTCGATCGACTTCCTCGTGCGGTCGTTCGACGTCGCGACCGACGTCTGGGCCGAACACGCCCGTGGCGTGTTGACCGCGCTCGACACGAGCCGACGGCCGGAACGCGTGGACGTCTCGGGGCTGCTCGCCGACTACCGCCGGGCCGACGGACCGATCGTCTACCGCCGCGACCTCGTGCAGACGGCGGGTCGGTACTGGAACGCCGCCCAGAGCACGCACTTCTCGGACGATGCGCGCATCCTGCTGCACTTCGAAGCCGACGCCCCGACCCGAGCCGCCAAGCGGGACTACGCGTTGTTCCCGCCGATCATGGACTCGTCCCTGAACCTCGCGCTCCTGAACGAGGTGGACGCGTTCCTGCCCCTCGCACTCGGCCACGGCGAGATCTACGGCCCGCAGCCGGACGCCGGCTACAGCTGGATGGTGCCCGAGGTCCGTGACGAACTCGCCGACACGTCCGTCCGGACCTCGCGGGTCGTCATGTGCGACGAAGCGGGCAACGTCTTCGCGAGGTTCGAGAACTACACCGTGGGACGCCTGACCGACCGGTCCAGGTTCCAGCGTCCCGACGACGGTGCCTCCCCGTTCCACACGATCACGTGGCGCGAGACGGTCGCGCGCCACGAGACCCCGGCGGCCCGGCACGGGATCACGGTCATCGGTGGTCCGGAGGACCAGGACCTGCTGCGCGAGGCCGCCGGCGCGATCGGAGCTGCCCACGCCGTCGTCCCCGCTGATGCGTCGGACGCCGATGTCGAAGCGGTCGCGGACGAGATCGAGGCCGTCGGGACCACCGACGTGGTGCACCTGCTCGCCGGCCCGGGACACCCGGCCGAGGCTCGCCTGCACGGGCTGTTCCGCCTGCTGCGCGCCCTGCACCGACGGCCGTGGACCGCAGGGCTGCGGTACCGTCTGCTCACCCGCGGAGCCCACTCGGTCGTCGACGGTGAGACGGTGGACCCGGCCGCCCACGCTGCCGACGCCATGGTCGTCGCGCTCGTCGGCGAGCACACCCGCCTCACCCTCGGAGTCCTGGACATCGCGGCCGACGGAAGGGCGGACGTCGTGCACTCCGGTGTCGAGCGGGCACTCGCCGACCTCCCGCGCGCACGGTCAGCCCTGCGTGACGGACGTCTGTTCGAGAGCACGATCGCCGCGGCGCAGCGGGACGACGTCCCCGTCCCTGCCGGTGCGGTCCTCGTCACGGGCGGGACGGGCGGCATGGGCACCGCCATCGCCCGTCGCCTGGTGCGGGACGACCCGGACCGGACCGTCGTGCTGGTCGGACGCCGGTCTCCGGCAGAGGTCGCCGACCGGTTCGCCGAGCTGCCGGCGGAGGAGCGGGATCGCATCCTGGTGCTCCGCGCCGACGTGCTGGATCCGGCGCAGACAGCGGCGGCGGTCGCCGTCGCACGCTCGCAGCGAGGGGGACTCGCCGGCGTCGTCCACGCGGCTGGACTCCCGGGTGACGGCTTCATCATGTCGAAGGACGACGCGACCTTCGCCGCCGTCCTCGAGCCGAAGGTGCGCGGTACCGACGTCCTCCTCGCTGCGCTGGCGGACGACCCGCCCGCGTTCGTCCTCCTCTGTTCCTCGATGACCGCCGTCTTCGGCGCGGTCGGCCAGTCCGACTACGCCGCGGCGAACGCCTACCTCGACGGCACGGCGCTCCGAGGCGGTGCCACACGGATCGTCGCGCTCGACTGGACGGGTTGGGCCGAATCCGGGATGGCCCACGAACGCGGCATCGAGGGCGGCGGGTTCCGGACGGCCTTCGTGGACGACGAGACCGGAGCCGGCCTCGCCGTCGCCGCGATCGGGTCCCGATCGGCGCGTCTGCTCGTCGGCTCCTTCGACCCGGAGGTCGTCGCGCGGGAACACGACGAACTGGAACGCGTCGTGGACGTCGCCCTCGTGTCCGCACGTGCTCCGCGGGGTGTCACGCCCGCCGCGCGAATCGTGTCGGGCAGGGCCGGGCTGCGCTCCCTCGAGGAGATCGTGGTGCGCGGGGTCGACGAGAACGCGATCAGCGACGTGGAGCGCGTCGTGATCGAAGCGTGGGCGACGGCACTCGGCGTCGACGAACTCGACGTCGACCAGGCCTTCTTCGACGCCGGCGGCAACTCGCTCCTGGCATCCCGGCTGCAGGTCATCCTCGACGAACGGTTCCCCGGCGTCCTCAGCATCGTCGAGCTGTTCGTGTACGACACGGTCGCCAAGCTCGCGGCGTACATCACGGAACAGACCGTCCCCGCGGCGGACCGACGCGACGGCGTGCACCGGTCGTCGGCGCCGAGCCGAACACCGGCGGCGCCCCTCGCCCAGCTGCTCGACGAGTTCCTCGAGGGGAAACGGAGCATCGAGGACGTCCTGAGCGAATGAACCACATCGACTCCCGCTGCGGCGGACACAACGACATCCCCGGACTGCCGGGGCGGGAAAGGCCAGTCCGATGAGCGGTGTCAAGCGCGTCATCCTCGAGAACCTCTCGAGCGGGAACCTCACCAAGCAAGAAGCCCTGGAAGCGCTCGAGGCGCTCGATGCCGGCGCACGAACCGGCCCGACACCGAGCGCCCCGCTCGAGGAGATCGCGATCATCGGCATGGCGGGGACCGTCACGATGGCGGAGGACCTGGACCAGTTCTGGGACAACATCGTCAACAACCGCAACTGCTTCGTCTCCAAACCGGCCGAGCGGCTCGTGGAGGACCGTGTCTGGGCCAACCCGCACTACGCCGAGCTCTTCGAACGCCGTCCCCACGAGGACAAGGACGAAGACCTGGAGCGCTTCGTCGGGCCGTACCTGCCCAGCACGACGGGGTTCGACGAGAAGTTCTTCGGCATCAGCCCCGAGGACGCCGACACGATGGACCCCCAGCACCGCGTGTTCCTGCAGCAGGCATGGCGGGCTTTGGAGGACGCCGGCTACAGCGAGCGGACGGTCCGCGGCTCACGGACCGGGGTGTTCGCCGGTCGCGACGGGACGAGTTCCAACATCTACCGACGGGTCATCGAGACCGACAACGTCGGCGGGATCTGGGAGGGGATCCTCTCGAGCCGGATCAACTACGAGTACGACCTCAGGGGTCCCGCGTACGTCATCGACACGGCGTGCTCCTCCAGCCTCGTGGCGATCCACATGGCCGCGCAGGCACTGCGGAACGACGAGTGCACGATGGCGATCGCCGGCGGGGTCTGCTTGACGGCCGGCGGCCTCGACCACGACGAGGTCGACCTGGCGTCCATCCGCCAGCGCACGCCCGCCCCCGGCAACGTGGTGTCCAAGCACTTCACGATCTCCACGTTCGACGCCAAGGCCGACGGCACCGTCTTCGGTGAGGGGGCTGCTGCGATCATCCTCAAGAAGCTCTCCGACGCCGAGCGCGACGGCGACCACGTCTACGGCGTGATCGCCGCGACCGCCACCAACAGCGACGGGGCGTCGAACGGCCTGACCGCACCGAACCCCCGCGCGCAGTCGCTCCTGTTGGCCGATGTGTGGGAACGGGCGGGCATCAACCCGGAGCACATCGACTACATCGAGGCGCACGGCACGGGAACGACCCTCGGGGACCCGATCGAGATCCTCGGCATCTCCAACGCGTTCAAACGGGTCACCGACCGCCGGCAGTTCTGTGGGATCGGCTCCCTCAAGACGAACATCGGTCACACGGCCGGCGCTGCCGGCGTCATGAGCATCATCAAGTTGCTGCTCTCCATGCGGGAGGAGCTGATCCCGGCCACCAGGAACTTCGAGGAGCCGAACGGCCAGATCGACTTCGTCGACTCCCCCGTGTACGTCGTCGACCGGAACACGCCGTGGCCCAAGCGGGACACCCCGAGGTACGCCGGCGCGTCGGCCTTCGGGTTCTCCGGAACCAACGCGCACGTCATCCTGCGCGAGTACCAGGGACCCGCCGGCGCACCGGTCGAGATCGAGCCGGTGCGTCCGCGGCTGTTCACGGTGTCGGCGAAGACCGAGACGGCCTTCGAGAACTACCTCGCGCGGTACGAGGAGTACTTCGACTCGGCGCCGGTGGTGTCGCTGCGCGACCTCTGCTTCACTGCGTCGACGGGTCGGGACCACTTCGAGTACCGCCTTGCCATCGTCGCGACGAGTGTCACCGAGCTCGCGACGAAGTTCGCGCTCCTCCGGGAGTCCGGCAACCGAGCGAACCCGGCGAAGGGCATCGTCATCGGTCGTCACCGGGTGGTCTCCGAACGCACGTCGACGCTCGAACAGGGCGACATCAGGACGTCCGAGTGGAACACGCTCAGCACCGACGTCGTCGGACGCGTTGCCGACCGCGCTCGGGTGGAGACCGCCACGGGGCTGGCCGAGATCGCGCGTGACTACATCCGTGGCGCCGACGTCGACTTCGCGTCGCTCTTCGCGCCCGGTTCTCGACGCGTCCCGCTGCCGACCTACCCCTTCGACCGGAACGTGCACTGGGGCCAGTCCCGCGTCACGCGGATCGAGCCGGAGCGCACGGCGACCGGCGACCCCGTCTCCATGCCGTTGCTGCACCGGCGTCTGGTCAGCACCGAAGAGGTCACCGTGTACGAGACGAAGCTGGACCACTCGCAGTGGGCGATCACGGACCACAAGATCCTCGGTCAGTACTTCGTCGCGGGCACGGTGCTCCTCGAACTGGCAGCGGAAGCACTGTCGGACCACTTCGGGACCGACGCCCTGCAGCTCGACGAGGTCCTGTTCCTCGCGCCGGTGCTCGCCGAGGAGACCGTCCCGATGGCGGTGCAGGTCGTCCTGCAGCAGGACCGGGCCGGCGCCGTGCGTATCCGGATCGCTTCCCGCCCGGCAGGGTCCGACCAGGACTGGACGTCCAACGTCACAGGCCTCGGACGCTCCCACGCCGAACAGCCGCCGGTACCGGTGCGCGCGGGCAAGGACCTCGACGGCGACCCGGACCTCACGGCCTACCCGCCGGTCTTCCGGAACGTGGAGTTCGGACCACGATGGAAGAACCTCGTCACACTCTGGCGCTCCGCGGACGACCCCGACGTCGCCTACGGCTTCGCCGAGCTCCCCGCTGCGTACCGCGGGACCGCGGACCACGAGGGCTACGTCCTGCACCCAGGACTCATCGACTGCACGGTGTCGATGGTTCCCTTCGTCACGTGGCTGCGGCCACGCGTGTTCCTCCCGATGACGTACCGCAACATGACGGTCTACCGTTCCGTCCCGGACTCGTACTACGTCAAGAGCGAGCGCCTGCCGAGCAAGAGCGAAGAACTGATGAGCTTCCGCACCGTGCTCTTCACGGAGACGGGCGAGGTCATCGCCGAGATCGAGCAGTTCGCGATGAAGCGGGTCACGGAGCTGAACGACTTCGTGTCGGGGTCCCTCAGTCGACTCTCGTGGACCGAGACGCCACGGTCCGGGCCCGCTGCGCAGCGTACGGGAGCCATCCTCGCCATCGGGGCCCCGGAGGCGGTGCTGACCGAACTGGCCACCCAGGCCCCCGGGCGGACCATCGCCGCTCTCGACCTGTCCGTGCTCGGCGCCGACGCTCCGCTCACGCAGGAGACCGTCGGCGCGGCGCTCCGCGACGTCGACCTCGCTGGCGTCTCGGACGTGCTCGACTTCTCTTCGTACGCCCCGGCGCGGGGACGCGTGTCCGAAGCAGACCTCGACCGCGGCGTGACCGAAGGCCTCGACGGGCACGTCACGTTCCTGCAGGCACTGTTCGCCAGCGCCAAGACCGGGCTCGACCTCGTCGTCGTCGTCGACAACGCCCACTCCGTCACCGGCACTGAGCGCTACGTCGACGCTGTGCACACGGCGAAGGCCGCTGTCGTCCAGTCTGTGCGGCACGAGGTGCCGAACATCGGCTTCGGCGTCCTCGACGTCGACGACGCCACACCGGTTGAGACAGTTGTGGCCGAAGCGCTCAGCGGGTCGGTCGGCCCGCTCACGGCCTTGCGCGGAGGGGACCGCTACACCGCGCGGCTCGTCGAGATCCCCCTCGAGGACGCCCCTACTCGTCCGGTCACGATCAAGCCGCACACCGAGGGGTTCTACCTCGTCACGGGCGGGCTCGGTTCGCTCGGCTCGGCGACCGCCTTGATCCTCAGCCACCAGTCCGATCAGCCGATCGCGTTCGCGCTGTCGAGCCGGCGCGACCACCTCCCACCGCGGGACGAGTGGGCGAGCGTCCGGGACGCGGATCCGTCGTCGAGGACGGGCCAGATCCTCACGAGCCTGCTCGAGCTCGTCGCGGGCGGACACATCGTACGGATCGTCGAGATGGACGTGAGCGACGCCGACGCGGTCGCCGGCGCACTCGATCCGCTCCGCGCCGAGTTCGGGCCACTGCTCGGCATCGTGCACGCTGCCGGTGTCGCGGGGGACGGCTACCTCTTCACCAAGTCGACCGCGGAGTTCCAACGGGTGCTCGCTCCCAAGGTCAGCGGCCTGCGCAACCTCGTCGCGTGGACGGGTGACGCCCGGCCCGACTTCATCGTGTCGTACTCGTCGATGACCGCCGTCATCGGCGGTGCCGGCCAGTCCGACTACGCGGCGGCCAACGCGTTCCTCGACGGGTACACGCAGCAGCTCCGTCGCGACGGCTACAACGCGTCCTCGATCAACTGGCCGGGGTGGTCGGAGCGAGGCATGGCGGTCGATGCCGGGCTCGGCGCGAACGAGACCTTCTTCGAGCACCTCACGACCGGGTCGGGTGTGACCGCCTTCATCGAACTCCTCACCCGAGACGTCACCGGCACGATCCCGTCGCGGCCCAACATCGCGATGCTCGCGCGGGTCGGTGAAGACTACTTCGCGTTCGACTTCTCCGATCCGCTCCGACGGTCCGTACGCCGACACGTCGCCAGGCTCTCGTCTGCGTCACCGTCGGGCGACGTCGCCGTCGCCCCCGGTGCACCCGAGCTCGGCGGACGATCGGAGATCGACGTCAGCTCGATCTCGATCATGGGCAAGGCGGACGAGCATCTCGACGACGTCGAGCGAGCCGTCGCGTACACGTTCGCATCGGTGCTCTCGATCGAGGAGATCCACGTCAACGACTCCTTCACCGCGATGGGCGGGAACTCGATCGCCGCGACCGAGCTCATGCGTGCGCTCAACGCACAGTTCGACGACCTGTTGAACATCTCCGACATCTTCAGCTACAACTCGCCCGCAGAGCTGTCCGGCCGGATCATCGAGCTCGGTGGCGCTGCTCAGGCACCCGCCTCTGCGCTCTCGGCCCCCGCTGACCCGCAACCGACGACGCGCACCCCGACGCCTGCCCCCGAAGCCCCGGACTACGACGACATGGTCGACGCGCTGGAACGCGGCGACATCGACGCCGCGTCGTTGCGCGAGTTTCTCGCGAAGGAGCTGTGACGGTGGCCGCGCACGCCACGAGCGGCTCTTCCGATCCGGGGGACCGGACGGTGCCGTCCGTCGCACTCGTCTTCGGCGGTGTCGATGCGTACCGGGTCGAGATGGGCGTCGAACTGCACGAGCACTCCCCGCCCTTCGCGGAGAGCGTCGAGGCGCACGACGCCGTGATGCCCATGCCCCTGGCGGATCTCCTGTGGTACCCGGCAGCGTCAGCGGCCCCTCCCTCCGGGCTGCAGCGCGCTGCGGCCGTCCTCACGATCGGGGTCGGCGCAGCCCGGGTGTTCCGGAGCGAGTACGAGGTCGAGGTCTCCCGGTACTCGGGACGAGGCGTCGGTACCGTCGCAGCTGCCGTCGCCGCGGACCTGGTGTCCCTCCCGGAGGCGCTGCACTGGCTCGGCACAGAAGGGGTGCCCGCGGGGGAGATCCGCCGGCGCATCGAGGAGCGCCGTGCCGGATCGCCGATCCTGACCGCGTACGGAGAGCCGGAGGAACTGCTCGGGGCCGCGACCGACGTCGACGCGGTCGTGGACGTCGGCCCGGGGGACGCGGAGGCACTCCTCCTGCGGCGAGCCCCAGGACGAGACGTCCCCGTCGGCTCGTGGGACTCGGCCACCGACCGACTCCGGGTGCGTGACCACCTCAACCGGCACCCCTTCTACAACCCTCGATACCTCGTCGAGCGCACACTCGGAGAGCTCGCGAGCACGCGGAGGACACCCCGGACGGCCGACGACCATGCTCGCGTCACCGAACTGGCGCGCTCACTGCGGACGGTCCTGCGCCGGACCGACCTGCCGACGAGTGTCGTCCGTGCGGACACGGAGCAGGTCTCCGCACTCATCGGCGACGCGGTGTCGACCTGGATCGAGAACGGTCGGTCGAAGGGACACTCCCCCGCCGAGATCGTCGCGAGCATCGCCGCGCTCGAGGACGAGACGCTCTTGCCACTCCGCCGATCCCTCGGCCTGGACACCGACCGACTCGAGATCACCGAGAGGAACCGGCCCCGCCATGCGTCATGACATCAGTGCGCTCGTCCTGCGCGAACTCGAGGCCGGCACCATCGAGCGCGGCGCCGCGGTGCGCCTCCTCAAGCAGTTGTCGCAGAAGACCCCGATCGCCATCGTCGGGATGGGTGCGATCGCCCGGGACACGGACGACTACCGCGCCGTGTGGCGCCGGTACCGCGCGGGCGAGTCGTTCATCGGGCGTGCATCGCAGCAGCGTGGCGACCTCATCCGTTCCGCCCTGCCGGCTCCCCTGGTCGGAGCACCCGAGCAGATGGCCAAGGGCAACTTCCTGGACGACATCGACACGTTCGACCACGACCTCTTCGGGTACTCCGCCGACGAGGCCAGGAACCTGTCCCCACACGCTCGCCTCGCACTCATGGCAGCGTTCCGTGCCGTGGAGGACGCCGGTCTCGGCGCGGAAGGCGACGCCGCGCACACGACCGGTGTCTTCGTCGGGAACAACTTCGTCCGTGACCAGATCTTCTCCTACATCAACATGGCGCTGCGTCAGGGGGGCGACCCCGAGGAGCTGCTGTTCGGGAACTGGACCTCGGGGATCGCGACACGGATCTCCCGCGCCTTCGACTTCCGCGGTCCGTCCCAGGTGATCGACGGCGCGTGTGCCTCGTCGACTATCGCGATCGTCAACGCCTGCAACCAGCTGCACGAGGGCTCGATCGACGCTGCGATCACCGGCGGCCTGTACCTGGACATGACGCCCATCACGACGTTCAACCAGCCGGGTGTCTTCGCCACGGCGACGGAGGACGCCGTACCGAAGCTCTACGGACGCGACAACGTCGGTGGGTTCGGCGGCGAGTACCTGGGGTTCGTCGCGCTCAAGACGCTGGAGCGTGCGACTGCCGACGGCGACCGCATCCACGGAGTGGTCCACGGCTGGTCGGAGAGCAACGCCGGCGCAAGCGGCGGTTTCGACCAGACGTCGCCGGACTCCGCCGCGGCCGCTGTGCGTGACGCGCTGAAGGCATCGAGGACGGACGTGCACGACCTGGGACTCGTCTTCGCCGAGGGCTTCGCCCAGCCGATCGAGGAAGCACTCGAGACCGACGGGATCGCGAAGGGGATCGCATCACTCACCGATCGTCGGCAGTTCGCCGCGATCACCACCGCCTCTCCTGCGATGGGGTACATGCAGTCGGCCATCGGTGTCGCACAGCTCCAACTGATGGTCCAGGCCCTCGGCGACGAGGTCATCCCGCCCACCCTGTACTTCGACAGCCCGACGGAACTCGTCGACCTGGTCGACTCGCCGTTCTACGTCCCCGCGCAACCGCAGGACTGGCCGCCACCGGAGAGCGGCGAACGCCGAGGGTTGCTCTACTCGAACGCCTACGGCGGGTTCTACCTCACCCTGGTTGTCGGCCCGGCCCCAACGGCCGCGGTGCCGTCGACCGCCGAGTCGGCCGACGCGACCCTGCTCATGGTCGTGACGGGATCGAGCGTGGAGGGGCTCAGGACGAAGCTCGCCGCCGACCTCGAGATCGTCCGTGATGCCGACCCCCGACGAGTCGCGGAGCTCTGCTACTCGAGCGCTGTGCGGCGTCCGGCGCAGGTCGAGCACCGGGTCGTGGTCGTCGCCGACGACGTTGCCGCGCTCGTCGACGGGCTCGTCACCGCGCTCGAGACGGCGGACCACGACGGGTCGCGATCCGGGGCAGGGTGGCGCCTCTGGTCTGGTCATGGTCGCTCCACGATGACCACCAGGACCTCTCCCACCGGCGACCTGGGCACGCACGAAGCCGCAGAACGGTTCTGCCGTGGCGAGCACGTGCGGTTCGGACACCTGTTCGCCCCCGTCCAGCGACGCTTCGCCCCGCTCTCCCCGCACCCGTTCCAGCGCACACGGGCGTGGGCGATGCCCGAGTTGCGCCTCGATCAGATCGGAGAAGACCAGTGAGCCTCCCGTTCCTCTTCTGCATCCCCTACGCGGGCGGATCGGCGTCGGTCTTCCTGAAGTGGAAGCGCCCGCTCCAGGACCTCGTCGAGGTCGTGCCGATCGAGCTCGCCGGGCGTGGTGCACGCATGGCCGAGCCGACCGTGTCCAGCGCACGCGAGCACGGCGAGGACGTCGCCGGCGCCATCGCGGCGCGCCTCGCCGACGAGCCGGATCGGGCGTACGTGATCTGGGCCCACTCGATGGGGACGCTGGTGGCCTACGAGGCGTACCACGCGCTCCGCCGTCGGCGCGAGCGGGAGCGGACGCTCGAGCTCCCGGCACACATGGTGCTCTCCGGGCGGACGCCGCCGCACGTCCCGGTGACGAAGACCGAGTACCACCGGTTCGACGACGAACGATTCATCGACGCCGTCGACTCCTACGGTGGCGGGACAGCCTCGGTCCTCCGCTCGTCCCCCGAGCTCCGCGAGCTGTTCCTCCCCATCCTCCGAGCTGACTTCCGTGTCTCCGAGACCTACGAGTGGACGGACCCGGGGGTGCGCATCGCGAGCGCCCTCACGGTGCTCAACGGAGGCGCCGACCGCAGCATCGACCATGCCCTGCTCGACCGGTGGCAGGAGCTCGCCGAGCGGCCGGTCACCCACCGCACCGTCGGCGGCGGTCACTTCTTCCCGTTCGACCAGGACGACATCGTCCGCGAAACCGTGCACGCCGTGGTGTCCTCCATGCCCACGCGTGCGTCCACCTCTGCACGAAAGGCGCTGTGATGACCATCGAGGCGAAGGACCTCCGCAAGACGTTCGGGAAGCACGAGGTCGTCCGGGGCGCGAGCTTCGTGATCCCGGAGGGGCAGACCGTCGGACTCCTCGGTCCGAACGGTGCCGGGAAGACGACCACGATCAACATGATGCTCGGGCTGCTCAGACCGACCTCCGGATCCGTGACGGTCTTCGGACGTCCGGCAGTCGGACTGCCCGCGGAACTCAAGAGCAGGATCGGGTACGTCCCGCAGGACATGGCGTTCTTCCCCGAGCTGTCGGGGCTGGCCAACGTCACCTACTGGGGTCGGCTCTACGGTCTGCGCGGAGCAGCGCTGAAGGCCGCCGTGCAGGAGTCGCTCGAGTTCACCCAGCTCTGGGACCGACGCAAGGACGCGGCGAAGAGCTACTCGGGCGGCATGCAGCGACGACTCAACATCTCCTGCGGCATCGTGCACAAGCCGAAGGTCCTCTTCATGGACGAGCCCACCGTGGGCGTCGACCCGCAGTCGCGCAACCACATCCTGGAGTCGGCTCGGCGCCTCGCTGAACTCGGTTCGAGCATCGTCTACACGTCGCACTACATGGAGGAGATCCAGACCCTCTGCGACAGCGTCATCATCATCGACGAGGGAACGGTCGTCGCCGACGGGCCCCTCGATGCCGTCATCGCCGAGAACGCGCCGGAGCCGTCCGTCGTCCTCGACTTCGGCGACGTCGCCACCGCAGGTGCCGGGGAACAGGTGCTCCTGGCGGACGGACTGCTCACCGAGGGTCGCTACGTCACCCGCGGCGACACGATCCAGCTGCACCGACCCGCCGACGTGAGCTTCACCGCCTACGCGCAGCGCGTGCTCGCCTCCGGGCTCGACCTCACCAGCGTCCGCGAGGACCGGCCGACGTTGGAGAACGTCTTCCTGAACCTCACCGGGAAGAAGCTGAGGGACTGATCGCCGTATGAACAACTTGATCACCCACTTCACGTTCGCCCTGCGCAAGGCGTGGGTCGAGAAGCGTGTGAACGTCCTGCGTCTCGGCCAGTTCGTCCTCGCGACCGTCATCCTGTCGTTCGCCTTCGGGTCCGCCTTCCAGACGAGCGACTTCGAGAAGGTCGACATCGCCTACTCACTGGAGGACGCAACACCAGCGGTGGAGGCGTACTTCGACCAGCTGACCGAGAACGAGGACCTCGGCGCCCTCGTCGAGTTCCACGAGGTCGGTGACTTCGACGACGGACGAGCGAAGGTCCAGGACGACGACTTCGGCGCCTTCGTCTACGCGACGACCGAGTTCGCCGAGGCACTCGACAGCGACGACGAGCAGGCGACGCTCGAGGTCTACTCCCAGCAGTACTCGGGCATCAACTACATCGTCGTCTCGTCCGTCGTCGATGCGTACAACAGCGGCGCCAACGCGACCTGGGCGGCGCAGCAGATCGGCACGCAGATCGACCCGGCGAGCTTCTCGACGCCCGCGATCGAGGGAACGAGCGTCGAGCAGGACCGTGCGATGACGTCGCTCATCTACTACTCCGTCGGCATGCTGCTCTTCCTCCTGCTCTTCGCGACGGAGTTCGGCTCCTTTGGCATCTCCGACGAGTACCTGGGCACGATGCAGTCCCGCAGCATGCTCGCGCCGCAGAAGCAGTGGCAGATGATCCTCGGCAAGCTCAGCGCCTACTCGGTGTTCGTCCTGGCGATGGCCGCGCTCTACATGCTGGCGACCTGGTTGCTCCTGAAGATGGACTGGGGGCCGAACCTCGGGCTCGTCCTACTCGTGGTCTACACCTTCGCAGTGCTGTCGATCGCGCTCGGCATGGTCTTCATGGTCCTCACTCGGGACATGCAGCGGACCACCGTGCTCATCCAGGTCGTGGTGATCGGGTTCACGCTCCTCGCCGGCGGCTTCATCGCCACCGGCTTCGGCGGGCTCGAGCGGATCTCGCCGAACCTCTACGCACGAGACGCGCTCTTCGCAGCGATCTTCGACGACCGCATCGACGAGGTCTGGTCGAACCTCGGCGTGCTGTGGGTCATCACCGCGGTCCTCATCGCCGTCTGCACCATCGCGTCTTCCAGGAGGGCGAAAGCATGACCATCTTCACGAACAACCTGCGGCGGCTGCTCCGCAAGCCGTCGAGCTGGGTGTACCTCATCCTGATCCCCGTCGTCATCAACGTGTTCGTCGTCGGCCTCAGCATCCAGCAGGCGCAGTGGGTCATCGGGGTGCACGACTCCGACGACACCCGGGTCACGCAGCAGTTCGTCGATTCGTTCGGGGCAGACGGCAAGATCGTCGTGATCGAGGACCCGGCGACCGTGACCGCCGACCTCGACGACGCTCGGTACGACATCGCGATCGACTTCCCCGCCGGGTACACGCAGGACGTCATCGACGGGAACAGTCCCGTGCTCGAGGTCGTCGACCGCGGGGACAACAACCAGACCGACTCGCTGAAGGTCGAGTTCTCCTCCCACTTCGCCAGCGTCAACGCCCTCGGCGTCGCCGCCGACGGCGACCAGGACGCGTTCTTCGAGGCGTTCGGGGACTACGTCGACGAGAAGTTCACGGCGGACTACCTCAACTTCGACGGCGGTTCCACGGAGGAAGCGTCGCGCACCATCGTCACCCTGGGGTACCTGTCGTTCGGCATCACACTGATGATGTCGTCGGTCGGCCTCCTGCTCCTCACCGACCGACTCAGGGGCGTGTTCGACCGTGCACAGTTGACTCCGCTCACCAAACCGAGCTACTTCGGGCAGTACTTCCTCAGCATGCTGGTGATCGCGGTCGCCCAGCTGGCGCTCGTCATGGTCGTCCTGCCGATCATGGCGCCGGTGAGCTACGGAACCACGCTGGCCCAGACGGGTGGCGTGGTGCTCGCCGCACTGAGCTTCACCCTGTTCATCGTGGCGAAGAGCTTCCTGATCCACCGCCTCGCGAAGAACCAGCTCGTCGCGGCCACCGTGAGCTCGGTGATCGACCTGCCGATGCTGATGCTCGGTGGTGCCCTGTGGCCCCGCGACGTCGTCCCGGAGCTGCTCCAGCAGATCGGTCAGTTCTCGCCGGTGTGGTGGTTCCTCGATGCTGCGGAGCACGCCCTGCGCGGGGCGGACGCGGGGGCGTACGCGGTGCCGGTGCTCGGTCTGCTCGGACTCGCGGTCCTGCTCATCGTCATCACGTTCTCGGTCCGCACGGAGCGCGTGCGTTGAGCATGCGTGACGAGGCCGAGCTGCCGACGAAGGGGCACATCATGAACGGCAAGGTCGTCGCGCTCGCCGTGAGCGCGCTCGAGGTCGCCGTCTACCTCGTCTCCGTCGTCGTGACCGGGATCGTCGCCGGGGCGGTGACCAGGGCCGTCGAGGAACTGGACACGACAGGCGGCATCACCGGCGCGGGGGTGGCCGCCGACATCCTCCAGGTCATGCCGGCCGACGCGCTGCTCGGCTGGATCCTCGTCGACGCCGTCATCGTGCTCATCCACCTGGACGACCTGCGCGGCACCGGCGCGCCTCCGCCCAGGAACGGACGGGCAGGGTTCGGCGGACTGATCCTCCTCGTGCTCGCCGTCCAGGTCGGTGCCCTCGCGCTCGTCAGGTGGACCGGGCTCGACGCGGGTTGGCTCGTCATCACCGAGACCGGTGAGCAGGACTTCCTCGCGGGATCCGACATCCCCACGGCGCTCATCATCCTCGCTGTCCTGCTCCACCCGATCGCGGTCGAGGTCTTCTTCCGCGGAGAGTTGATGCACCGGCTCCGAGCCGCTGGATTCGGTACCGCACCGGTCGTCCTCGTCCCGGCCGTGCTCTTCGCGCTGGTCCAGCCCAGCTGGGTCCTGGCTGCCGTCGGTCTCGTCTTCGGTATCGCCGTCGGGACCGTCCACCTGCGTACGCGATCGCTGCTGCCGGCGATCGTCTCGCACATCCTGTTCCTCGTCGCTGGCGTCGTCGCCTGGCAGGTCGTCCCCGGGGCAGGACAGGGCGACGTCGTCCCGGTCGTCTTCGTCGTGCTCTCCGTGCTCGCGACGGCACTCGCGCTGTGGATGCTGTGGCCACGGCACGCCGAGGAGCCGTGGGACGAGCCCGCGCGGACGAACGGTGCAGCGGCGTGAGGGCGACGGATGCGAGTGCGTCCCCCGGACTCGACACCACCGCCCTGCGAGTCGCCCCGGCGATCGCGGAGCACGCCGACGAACGACCAGAGACCGTCGCCGTCGTGGACGGCGACTCCCGCCTGACGTACGCGCGGCTGGCTGCACGCGCCGAGGCGGTCCGGACGTCGCTCGTCGAACGCGGCGTCGGCGCCGGTGACCGCGTCGCGCTCGTGCTCCCGCCCGGCTGCGCGCAGGTCGCCGCGGTGGTCGGCGTCCTCGCCGCCGGAGCCGCCTACGTGCCGATCGACCCGGAGGAGCCGGCAGCGCGCCGGGCGCACATCCTCGCCGACGCGGATCCGGTCCTGACCGTGGTCGACTCAGCCACCCACCTCGGATCGGTGGACGGGTCCGTCCACATCGGCGACCTCGACATCGCCACCGCCGACGACACCGCGCCCCTCCGTCCCGCTCCGGTCGCGGACGACGAACCGATCTACGTCATGTACACGTCCGGCACGACCGGGGACCCCAAGGGCGTGGCGCTCACACACGGCGGGGTCGGGAACCTCCTGCACGCGCTCGTCGAACGCTGCCGACTCGACGACGTCGGTGCCGTCCTCATGCGCACACGGTTCTCGTTCGACGCGTCGGTGCCGGAACTGCTCCTGCCGCTCGCCTTCGGCAAGACCATCGTCGTGGCTCCCGACGGACGCGACCTGCCCGCGGTCCTCGACCTCGTCGCCCAGCACCACGTGCAGATGGTCACGATGGTCCCGTCCCTCACGGCGGCCCTGCTCACGTCGGGCGCACCACTGGGAGCGCTCGCCGGGGTTCGACGGTGGCTCTCGGTCGGTGAGGCCCTGCCCGCGCGGACGGCCCGTGACCTGCTCGAACGTGCCAGCGCTGAAGGCAGCCCGATGCAGCTCTTCAACATGTACGGCCCGACCGAGGCTTCCGTGTTCCTCAGCGGCGGGCGGGTCTTCGAGGAGGACGTCCGCACGGGCCTGGAACGGGTGCGGCTCGGACGCCCGTTGCGGAACTACCGGGTCCACGTCCTCGTCCCCGGTTCGCTCACTGCCGTCGCCCCCGGGGAAGTCGGCGAGATCTGCGTCGCGGGTCCCGGCGTCGGGCTCGGGTACCTCGGGCGCGCGGTCAGCCAGGCGTTCACCGAGGAGCCGACCACCGGGCACCGGATGTACCGCACCGGCGACCTCGGATGCGTCTTCCCGGACGGCACGCTCGACTACCGCGGCCGACGCGACGACCAGGTGAAGATCCGTGGGCTCCGTGTCGAGCTCGGGGAGGTCGATGCTCGGCTCGCCGCGTGCGCGGGCGTCGTCGACGCCGGGTCCGCCGTCGTCCACGACGGACCGCACGACACGCTCGTCGCCGCCGTCGTCCTCGAGGACCCGGGAGCAGGGACGTCCGGTCTCCCCGCTGTGCTCGCCGACTCGCTGCCCGCCCCGATGATCCCGACGACGATCGTCGCGGTCCCCGCGCTCCCAACCACTCCCAACGGGAAGCTGGACCGCGCCGCCGTCGCCGCGGCTGCGGCCGTCACGGCTCCGATTGACGCTGCGGGGACGGACGGGACGCTGGATGCGGACGAAGCCCTCCTCGCCGAGGTGCTACTCGCGGCAGGGCACGGTCGACCGACTGGCGGTGTCGGCCCGGCATCGACGGCCTACGACCTCGGCGTCGATTCGCTCGGCGCGACGGTCGCGGCCGGCATGCTGCGTGCCCGCGGACGTTCGCTCCCGGTCCGCGACGTGCTCGAGGGCCACACGCTCCGCGTCCTCGCCACCCGCCTCCGCACGATCGAGTCGGCAGACGTCGCGTGGGCCGACGACGGCTGGCAACCGAGCGCGTGGCGTCCACACGGGAAATCCGGTGTCGACGCGGTCGCTCCGCTCGTCCCGGTCCAGGAGGGCCTGCTGGCCGTCGCGGCGCAGGACCCGTCCTCCACGCACTCCATCGTCCAGCAGGTGTACGACGTGGCCGACGGACGGATCGACGGTGGGCACCTCGCCGACGCGCTCCGCGAGGTCACCCGGCGTCGAGCTGCCCTGCGGACCAGCATCAGGGCCACCACTGACGGGTACGAGCAGGTCATCCACAGCGCCCCCACGACGTCGTTCGCTTCGCACGACATCGCGCGCCCCGGGCTCGCCGACGACGTCATCGCGGCGGACCGGTCGAGCCTGTTCGACCTGGGGACCGCTCCACTCGCCAGACTGACCTGGATCACGGGAGTCGACGGCACGGCCCTCGTGCTCACGTACCACCACGTGATCCTCGACGGACCAGCGCAGGACGCTCTCGTCGCCGAACTCGTGGCCGAGCACGACAGGATCGCCGCCGGGGTGGTGGCGCCCGACGCGGACGCGACGAACGCAGCCGTGCGCGAGGACGTCCTCGCCCACACGTCCCGGTTGCGGGCACTCGCCCACGCGGCCAGGACCGGCACCGAAGCCGCGTCCTCGTACTTCCGCGACCTGCTCACCGGCCTCGAACCCGATCGTTCGCTCGCGCTCTTCCGCTCACGCACCCCGGACGGCGCTCCGATCGGTTCCGTCAGCGTCGCGGTGCCGCCCGCGGTGGGCGGCGCAGCGGAAGCACTCGCCCGAGCAACGGGGGTCACGGTCTCGAGCGTCGTCGAGGCGGCCTGGGGTGTCCTCCTCCGCCAATTCTCGGGCGTCGACGACGTGGCCTACGCAAAGGTCGTGACACGCCGGGACCTGCCGATCGCCGGCACGCCCGGGGCAATCGGTCCGTTGTTCGCGACCATCCCGGCGCGTGCCCGGGGCATCACGGACGAGAGCGTGCACGACCTCGTGCGCCGGACCCACACGCAGTCGATCGCGTCGACCGAGCACGCGACGTTGCGACTCGAGGACGCGATGCGGGCGGCCGACCAGCCAGCCGGCCAGCTGCAGACGCTCTACCTCTTCGAGAACCACTCGGCCTCACGCCGTCGCAGCGGGGAGGCGGGCGTCGTCCTGCGCCCCGGGAGCACGGAGCAGACGGGTTTCGACCTGACCCTCGTCGCTTCACGGTCGTCGGACGGGCTGCGCCTCACCGGCCTCCACGACGGCATGGTCATGGGGTCGTCCGACGTCGCGTCGCTCCTGCGGCGGATGGTCGAGGTGCTCGACGCCATGACGGCCGCGGGGTCCTCACCGGCGCGACTCCTCCCGGTCACCACGCCCGGCGACGAGGACGTCCTCGCCCGGGACACGTTCGTCCTGTCTCCCAGCCCACATCCGCGCATCGAGGAGGTGTTCGACCAGGTCGCGTCGCGGCACGCCGACCGGTGCGCCCTGCGGCACGGCGACAGGACGCTGAGCTACTGCGAACTCGATGCCGCCGCGCATCGTTGCGCCGAGGCCCTCCGCCGAGCCGGAGCGTCAGCCGGGGACGTCGTCGGCGTCGCGGCTCGGCGCGGGATCGAGCCGATCGTCGCGATGCTCGGCGTCCTGCGCCTCGGTGCCGCCTACGTCCCCGTGGACCTCGACGCTCCGCTCGACCGCCTCGAGCACGTCGTGCGCGGCAGTGGCCTCCACGTCCTCGTCACCGACCCCGTGACCGCCTCGCACACCGGTGCCGCCCACGTCAGGACGCTGGGCATCGACCTCGTCACCATCCGGCTCGACGCCGGTGTCAGCGAAGGAACCGACGAGGAGGGCCGCGAACCGCTCGCCCGCGAACCGGGACCGTCCGTCGATGCGCCCGCCTACATCATCCACACCTCCGGGACGACCGGGCTGCCCAAAGCCGTGAGCGTGCCCCACCGCGGTGTCACCCGCCTCGTCATGGACCCGGCCTACAGCCGGCTGCACGGGGACCAGACGGTGCTCCAGACCGTGGCCCTCACCTTCGACGTGTCGACCCTCGAGATCTGGGGAGCACTGCTCACGGGTGCGACCCTCGTCGTCGCCGACAAGGAGACGCTCGTCGATGCGGTGGCGCTGCGGGCGGCGGTGCGTCGCGAGCGGATCTCGTGGATGTGGCTGACGACCTCGTTGTTCAACCTCCACGCCGACGCCGACCCACACCTCTGGGACGGGATGGACGCGGTGGTCGTCGGCGGCGAGAAGCTCTCCGAACGGCACGTCCGCGCGTTCTTCGCCGCGAACGACACGACGGTGCTCATCGACGGGTACGGGCCGACCGAGGCCACCACACTCGCGACCAGTCACGTCGTCGAGCGCGACTTCGTGACGATCCCGATCGGACGGCCGATCCCCCGGACGGGCGCGCACGTCGTGTCGAGCGGCCGTGTCGTCGGTTGCCTCCTGCCCGGGGAACTCTGGATCACCGGTGACGGAGTCGCGCTCGGGTACGTGGGTGATGCCGCCCGGACCGCTGCGTCCTTCGTCCCCTCGCCCGCCGGCGACGGGCCGGCCTACCGGACCGGCGACGTCGTGCGGCGCAACCTCGACGGCACCCTGGAGTACCTCGGCCGCGTCGACGACCAGGTGAAGATCCACGGCCACCGTGTCGAGACGGACGAGGTCGCCGCAGCCCTGCTCACCGGCAGGGAGGTGACGCAGGCGGCAGTCCTCGTGCGGACCGGGGCCACCGGTCGCTCCGAGCTCGTCGGCTTCGTCGTCGCCACGGACGTGTCGGAGTCGACGCTGCGGGGGCGACTCGTCGCAGCCCTGCCACCCCACGCGGTACCCGCACGCATCCACCTCCTCACGGACCTGCCACGGACGTCGTCCGGGAAGACCGATCGGTCGAGGCTGCTCGCCACGGCGGCGGAACGCGACGCGGTGCCGGCGAGCCCCGACGGTGCCGACGGTACCGACGGTGCGGGGATCGAGCGCCTGTACTCCGTTGCGACCGGCGCAGTCGCGGTCGGTCCTGACAGTGACTTCTTCTCGCTCGGCGGCGACTCGCTCACCGCCATGCGACTCGTGCACCTGCTGCGGAGCGGGGGCGCCGACGTGCGACTGCGCGACGTGCTCGCGGCCCCGACCCCGCGCCTGCTGTCGGAGCTGCTCAACGCCCGTGCGTCGACCGTCCGGACGCCCACCGACGACGGCGCGACCACTTCGACCGCAGTGGACTCGAAGCCGTGGGCGACGGCCAGGGGCGCCGTCGCTGCCCACCTGCGGGACCCGGACTCACGCGCCCACAACGTGCCGTTCGCGCTCCTCGTCGACGGCCAGGTCGACCTCGCGGCGCTCCGCAGGCGGGTCAACGCCCTGATCCGTCACCAGCCGATGCTGCGGACCAGGTTCACACTCGAGCGACGAACAGACCGTGCCACGGAGTGGCTGCGTCAGGAGACGCTCCCGGCGAACGGTGCCACCGCGGTCGACGTCTCCCGTCGCACGGTCACCGAGCCGTCTGCGTGGACCACCGAGTCGATCCACGATCACCTCCGCCGTGCCGCCGTGCCGTTCGACCTCGCTCGCGGCCCGCTCGTCCGTGTCGAGGTCGTGTCCGCCTGCGGTAGCGACCTCGTGGTCGTCGACGTCCACCACAGTGTCTTCGACGGTACGAGCCTCGACGTCTTCCTCGCAGCGGTGAGTGCGGATGCAGATCGAGGGGTGCGCCGCACTGTGACGGCGCGCCCGTCCGATCCGGACACGACCGATCTCGAACACTGGCGGGCACGGTTCGCCTCGCTCCCCGCTCCGGTGGACCTCGACCTCGCGTGGGAGCGGTCGGACAGCAGCCTCGGGACCACGAGCACGACGCTGGCGCCGGAGACCTCGGATGCCGTCCGCACCAGGTGCGCAGCGCTCGGTATCACCGAGTACGCACTGTTCGCGAGCGCGGCCGCAGTCGTCCTGCAGCGGTACACGCTCGCCGAGGACTTGGTCGTCGGCATGCCCGTCGACCTCCGTCGTGGGCCATCGGACGCCGAGAGCATCGGCATGTGGGTGTCGACGCTCCCCGTGCGGATCCGGGTGTCCGACGACCACACGGTGAGGCACCTGCTGACGACGGCAGGGGCCGAGGTCCTCGACGCGCTCGACCACGCGAGTGCTCCGCTGGACGTGATCCAGACCGCGATCCAGGCCGAGCACCCCGGCGAGCGCGTCGACCTCCTGCACGCGATCGTCGCGGTACGTCGAGCCGGTCTGACGTCAGTCGACCTGGGTGGGGTGTCCGCACGGCTCTTCGGCCCCGTCAGCATCGAGGCGAAGACCGATCTCGAGTTCACGGTCGAACTGGACGGGGCCACGCACCTGGTCGGCATCGAGCACCGTCGCAGCGCGGTGGACGACGACACGGCAGCCGGGATGCTGGAGCAGCTCCTGACGCTCATCGCAGACCTCGCATCAGCGGACCCCGGCTCCGACATCGGCGCACTGGCCGGCGCGTGACGCGTCGAGCACCACGAAGGAGATCATGAGCACCATCGAACGCATCTGCTCGCACATCGCGGCCACGCCTGCGAGCACGGCGATCTCGCAGGGGACGACGAAGATCACCTACGGCGAGCTCGGTGCCGCGGCGAGCGCCCTCGCGCGTGCCATGCGAGAGCGCGGCGTCGGTGCGGGGTCTCGTGTCGCGATCACCGGTTCCCGGTCGCCGCGGCTCGTCGTCGCCCAGGTCGCCTGTCTGCTCGTCGGCGCGGCGTTCGTGCCGATCGACGCTGCCGCGCCGGCGGCCCGGCGGGCCGACCTGGTGCGGCTCGCTCGACCGGATGCGATCGTCGATGCCGACGCCACGCTCTCGGCGGACGAGTACGACGCCCCGGTGATCACCTTCCCCGCCAGCACGTCCAGGGG
This sequence comes from Curtobacterium sp. MCLR17_042, assembly GCF_003234695.1. Classification (NCBI taxonomy): domain Bacteria; kingdom Bacillati; phylum Actinomycetota; class Actinomycetes; order Micrococcales; family Microbacteriaceae; genus Curtobacterium; species Curtobacterium sp. MCLR17_042. Next base: position 162,204 of record NZ_QKTD01000004.1, on the reverse strand, counting down.
TGGCACGGTGCGCCCGCCCCGTACGGATCCTGATCGACCCGTCTACGTGATCTTCACCTCGGGTTCGACCGGACGACCGAAGGCGGTCGTGGTCTCCGACCGGGGGCTGGACAACCTCGTGTCCGCCTTCGTCGGTCCCCTCTTCGACGCGCACGGGGTCTCGACCGTCGGTGTCGTCTCCCCGTTCACGTTCGACGCGTCCATCAAGATGACCTACGGTGCGCTGACGACCGGTCGGACGCTCCACATCATCACCGAGGACGAACGCGACGACGTCGCCACGATGGGTGGGCGGCTCACCGCTGCCGGCGTGGACGCGTTGGACGGCACTCCGTCTTACCTCGCCGTCCTCGCCGCGCAGGACCCCGCGACTGCACCTGCGTTGGCCTGCATCCTCGTCGGTGGGGAGCCGCTGTCGGCCGAGCTCGCCGATGCCCTCGCTGGGTGGTCCGGCGCGCAGGTCGTGAACGTCTACGGTCCGACCGAGGCGACGGTCGACGCGACCTCCCACACGCACGTCGTCGGCGCCGCCCGCGTGCCGATCGGGGCACCGATCGCCGGCGTCGACGTCCGCATCGCACGGGGCGGGCGGCTCGTCGCGGTCGGGCAGCCCGGCGAGATCCACATCGGCGGTGCCGGAGTCGCGCTGGGGTACCTCGACGACGCGGACCTGACCGCGGAGCGCTTCGTCGTCGACCCGTTCGGCCCTGGCAGCGGACGCTTCTACCGGACGGGGGACCTCGGGCGGAAGCTGCGCGACGGCACCATCGAGTACCTGGGTCGGATGGACGAGCAGCTCAAGGTCCGGGGCCACCGCGTCGAGCCCGTGGAGATCGAACGCGTGCTCGCCGGCATCGGTCCGATCGTGTCAGCCGGCGTCGTCGTCGTGAAGCACCGTGGGACACGGCTCGTCGCGGTCTGCACGGCACCGGTGGAGCTCGACGGCGAGGCCGTCATGGCCGCCGCGGCCGACCTGCTGCCGACCTACATGCTCCCCACATCGGTCGTGCAGGTCGACGCCCTCCCGCTCAGCGCGAACGGCAAGCTCGACCGCAGGACCCTCGCGGCCGTTGCCGTCGACCGCCTCGGGTCGGATGACGACTCCGCACCCGCCGTGGAACCCGTCACCGATGCCGACCGAGCCGTGCTCGCTGCCCTCCGTGAGGTGCTGCCCGCCGATGCCGTCGACGGCGCCCACCTCGGCTCGTCGCTCGTCGCCCTGGGCGGGGACTCCATCTCGGCGATCCGCCTCGTCGCGGCCCTGGCTCGCTCCGGGTACCGCACGTCCGTCCGCAATGCCCTCGCGGCGCCGTCGCTCGTCGCCCTGGCTGCCGAGTGCGTCCGGATCCCACGTACTGCTGCTGCCGCCACGATCGACCAGGCCGGCCCGGTCCACCCGACGCCCGTCATCACGGACTTCTTCTCGCGCGGCCTCGCTGAGCCGCGGCACCACCACCAGTCGATCCTCGTTCCCCTCTCGGACGACGAGCACGAACGCGTGCCCGCCGCACTCGACGCGTTGCTCGACCGACACCGTGTGCTGGCGGCGGCGGTGACGGACGGACGCCTCGTCGTGCCCGCCGACGGCGAGGTCCCACCGATCGTGGTGGCCGGGTGGGACCTGACCGGCCGGACGCCTGCCGACGTTGCGACCGAGGCGGCGCGTCGAGCCACGGAGCTCATGGCCGGCCATGCGTGGACCCGTGGACCGCAGCTCCAGGCCGCGGTCGTCGTGTCCGACGACGTCCGGGCCGGTCACCGCCGGCGCGAGCTCTTCGTCGCAGCGCACCACCTCGTCGTCGATGCCATCTCCTGGAGCACGATCGAGCGCGACCTCCGTGCGGCGCTCGCGGATCCGGCTGGTCGAGCGGTCGAGCGGACGGGCACACCGTTCCGCGCCTGGGCGGAACGCCTGGCAGCGTTCGGACGCTCGCCGGAGGCCGAACGTGACCGCGCACTGTGGCAGGCGACCATGCAGCGCGCCGCGGGTTCCGGAGCCGCTGCGGCGATCGAGGCGGCGCGCGGGAGCACGATCGACCAGCCGGAGACCACGACACCTCGGCGGAGTGAACGGCGGTCGTTCGACGTGGCTCAGGTCCCCGCCCTGGCGCCCGGTCGCCGGGACCGCGGCACGGCACGGCCGGAGGAGGTCCTCATCGCCGCGGTCGCCCGAGCGGCGGAAGCGACGTGGGGCGTCGCCGAGGTGCCCCTGCTGATCGAGTCCCACGGGCGACCCGACGACATCGACGCGTTGGCGGACTGCGACGTCACGTCGACGGTCGGGTGGTTCACGACCGTCTACCCGGTCGTGGTGTCGGCCGGCCCCCGGACCAGCGCACTCCGAAGTGCGCGCTCCGCACTCCGCCGCGTCCCCCGCGGAGGACTGACGGCCGAACTGCTCTTCCCGGGGGCGGTACGAGGTTCAGGCGTCGGCGTCGTGAACTACCTCGGTTCCCTCGTCGGGGGCTCCGGCCTGAACCCCCTCGGCAGCGTCTCCGACCCCGGCAACGCCGAGACGCACCCCTTCGTCGTTGATGCGTGGCGGCAGGGAGACGAGTTCGTCGTGGACGTCTCCCTCCGCATCGACGCCCTCGGAACAGCTCCGGCAGAGCGATTCGTGACCGAGCTCCGTTCGGCTGTCGTGTCGACCGGGACGGACCGGACGAGGACCGAAGACCTGGGCGCCGTGCCCGCGGACCACGGTGAGAACGACCTGACCATCGCCGAGTTCGACACCCTGCCAGGGGACGCCGGGGAGATCCTGCCCGTCAGCAACCTGCAGGCAGGCCTGCTGTTCGAGCACCTCGCCAGCGCCGACGAGGCGCACCGCGAACACGTCGTGCAGGTGTCCTACCGGCTCGATGCGCCCTTCGACGCCGATCGTCTCACCCGCACCGTGCAAGCGCTGTTCGACGACGTCCCCGCGCTGCGCACGACCTTCCACTGGGAGGGACTCCGCGAGCCGCACCAGGTCGTCCGGCGGCACGTCGAACCGATCGTCCGCATCACCGACCTGACCGGGGTCGACGAGGCGACGTGCGCCGACCGGATCGCCGCGATCTCGGCGGAACGACGTGCCCAGACCTTCGACCTCGGCACCCCGACGCTCTTCGTGACGGATGTCTTCGCGACCGACAACTGCGTCCGCGTGACGTTCACGCACCACCACATCATCCTCGACGGATGGTCACTGGCCGAGGTCGTGCGTCGGTTCACCGCGCACCACCACGGTGCCGGTGCCCTCGAGCCCGTCCCGAGTACGAGCGACCACCTCGCGTGGACGCGCACCCGGGACGCCGACGTCGCGCGTGAGTACTGGGGGCAGGTCTTCTCCGGTCTCACCGCGGGGACGACGGTCCAGAGCGCACGTGGGCTGGAGACCGCCATCGCCGGGCGATCGCGGAGCGGAGCCGGAGCGACGCCGGCGGCGGGCGACCCGACGCGGATCGAGGTCCGGTCCGACACCGCGCTCGCGGTCCGGGTGTCCCGTGCCTTCGCTCCGCTCGGCGTGAGCACCTCCAACGTCGTCGAAGCGGCACTCGCGACGGTCCTGGCCCGGATGAACGGCAGCCGTGACGCGGTGTTCGGGGTCGTGCTGTCCGGTCGCGACGCGCCCGTCCGCGACGTCGAACGCATGGTGGGGCTCTTCATCAACACCGTGCCACGACGTGTGCGGGTCGACGGGTGCGCACCGGTGTCGAGCCTGGCGCTCTCGGTGCGCGACCAGGCGCTCGCGTCGGCCGAGTTCTCGACGGGTCCGTTGTCCGCGGCGCTCGCGGAGGCCGGACCGGACAGCGCGTTCGACTGCCTGTTCACGTTCGAGAACTACGAGGGCTCCGATGCCCGCGACGCCGACGTCCTCCGGTTCGACGGCGCCGTCGAGCAGACGAACTACCCGCTCACGGTGACGGCTGAGATCGACGGCGACGAACTCCTGCTCACCGCGATCCGGGACCCGCGCGTGCTCGATGACGCCGACGCCCACAGGATCTTGCGCGCGCTCCGCCGGGTCTTGGAATCGTTCGCCGACGCGCCGGACCGCCCCGTGTCGTCCGTCTCGTCGGTACCCGTCGTTCCCGGACCAGGCGGACCAGAAGGAACCAGCGGAACCAGCGTGACCAGCGAGACCAGCGAGACCAGCGAGACCGGACGTATCGACCGCACCGACCGCCCGCGGGACACGCTCGCGACGGCGTTCGCCGACAGCGCGCGCACACACGCACGCTCGATCGCCCTCGTCGACGCGACGCGGACGCTCACCTACGAGGACGTGATGGCCCGCGCCACCAGGGTCGCCCGGCTCCTCCGCGCGAGCGGGGTCAGCAGTGGCAACGCCGTCGGTGTGGCGGACCTCGGGGTCGACGGCATCGTCGCGATCATCGGCACCGTGCTTGCCGGGGCGGTCTACGTCCCGCTCGACGCACGGACGCCGACGGCGCGGGCCCGGCTCATGTTCGAGCAGGCCGATGTCCACGTCGTCCTCGCCTCCCAGCCAGGAGCACACGAACGGGTAGCAGGACTCTCGTCGGCCGGCCTGGTCGTGGTCGATGCGAGCGACGACGCGCGGCGCGACGAAGACGAAGACGAAGACGCAAGCAACGCGAGTGACGGCGAGCACGCCCCAGTCGACGACGTCGCCCGGCAGCCCGAAGCGGACACGACCGACAGCGACGGTCCCGCTTACGTCATGTACACGTCGGGCACGACGGGGACACCCAAGGGCGTCGTCGTCCCGCACCGAGCGGTCCTGCGGCTCGCAGTCGGGAACACGCACCTTCCGTTCGACTCGTCCGACGTGGTCATCATGACCAGCTCGCTCGCCTTCGACGCGTCGACCCTCGAGATCTGGAGCACGCTCCTCAACGGCGGGTCGCTCATCGTCGGGGACCGCGACGAGGTCCTCGACCCGGATCGCGTGCGTGGGGCCATCGCACGTCACGGCGCGACGACCATGTGGCTGACGGTGTCGCTGTTCAACCAGTTCGTCGCGGAGGACGCGACCGTCCTCCGCGGACTGCGGCGGCTCGTGACCGGCGGTGAGCGGGTGAGCGCCGACCACGTGGCACGCGCCTACGCCGCCTGCCCCGACCTCGTCGTCCTCAACGGCTACGGTCCAACCGAGAACACGACCTTCACGACGGTGCACGCGGTTCCGCGCGGCGTGCGGGCCCGCGACGAAGTACCGATCGGCACGCCCCTGCAGGGCACCTCCGTGATCATCCGGGACGTCGACGGACGCACCTGCGGCGTCGGTGAGCCAGGAGAGCTCGTCGCCGCCGGGGCAGGGGTCGCCCTCGGCTACGTCGGCGACCCCGACGGGACCGCCGCGGCCTTCGAACCCGATCCGGACCGTGCAGGACTCCGCTACCGGACGGGAGACCGCGCCCGCTGGCTGGACGACGGCACCGTCGAGTACCTCGGTCGGACCACGTCGGACTCGCAGGTGAAGGTCCGGGGCTTCCGCGTCGAGATCAGGGAGGTCGAACGCGTCCTCCGCGCCGTCGACGACGTCCGCGACGCGGTCGTGCGGCCGCACGTCGAGTCGAACCTGTCGACGGCGCTCGTGGCGTACGTGGTGGTGCACGGTGCGCTCGACCAGGCACGGATCCGTGCAGACCTCGCGGAACGCCTCCCCGAGTACATGGTGCCGGCCTACCTCGTGGCGCTCGAGGCGCTCCCCCTCACCACGAACGGCAAGATCGACGAGACGGCGCTGCCGGAACCCGTCGTCCCGGTCGCCGGGCAGACCGGAGGCACGGCCCGGGTCTGCGCGGGCCGTGAGGACCCGGCGCTCACCACCACCCTCGACGCCTTCGGTGCGGCGCTCGGCCGGCCGGTGTCGCCGGACGAGAACTTCTTCGAGCTGGGGGGCGACTCGATCAAGGCGATCCGTGTCGTGTCCGTGATCCGCCAGCGTGGGTTCACGGTCTCGGTGAGCGCAGTCATGCGGGCGATGACGGCGCGGCGACTCGCGACCGGGCTCAGGACACACGTCGTCGACGCCCGAGCGGACGTCGCCGAGGGCCGGGTGATCCCGACGCCGATCGTGACGGAGTTCGAGCGGTGGGACCTCGCCGACCCGAGCCACTTCAACCAGGACGTCACGGTGGAACTGACCGGGGCGACCACGGCGCAGATCCGTGCCGCGTCGGACGAGCTGTGGACACGACACGGCGCGCTCCGGGCGGTGTTCACCGCCGGCGCGCTCGTCGTCCGGCCGGGTACGGCGACGTACCCGTTCGCCGAGTACGCCGTGGACGACGTCGATGCGGACGACGCGCTCCACGAGCGCGCCTCGGCACTGCACAGCAGCTTCTCGCTGGCGGACGGACCCCTCTTCGGCGTCGTCGTGATCCGGTCGGAGGTCAGGGTCCGCGTCGTGCTCGCCGCCCACCACCTCGTGGTCGACGCCGTCTCGTGGGGGATCCTGACGGACGAGCTCGTCGGCTCGGTCCGCGAGCGGATGTCCGGGGTCGCCGGCGGCTCCCGACGCTCCACGACGACCCTGCGGTCCTTCGCGGACAGCCTCGCCGAGATCGGCCGGCACCCGTCGCCTCGCGCGGACCGGTTCTGGCAGGAGGCCGACCGTGCCGCCGCGGCAGCACTCCCGCGGTTCTCGCCCCGAGCTGACGCCGAGGCGCAGGCCCAGGCACGTGGTCGAGCCCGAGCCACGGTCCAGCTGGAGCGCACGCTCGCCCCCGGTCCGACGCAGGATTCGGTCCGTGCCGTCATGCGGGCCTACGGCGCGTCCGGTGAGGACCTGCTGCTCGCGGCGCTCGCCCGGGCGTTCGAGCGGATCACCGGGCAGACGCAGATCGCGGTCCGTCTCGAACGCCACGGCCGCTCCGAGACTCGAGGACTCCCCGCAACCGACCGCACGGTCGGCTGGTTCACCACGATGTACCCGCTGGTCGTGACGGCGGTCGCCGATCCGGGTGACGCCGTCGCCGCGGTCAAGGACGCCGTGCGCGCCGTCCCCGAGGACGGCGTCACCTACGGCCTGCGCCCAGCTGGGTACGCCGACATCACCACGCCGCTCACCGTCAATTACCTCGGTGACCTCGGCCGATCGACGGTCGACGGCTTCGGCAGCACGGTCTTCAACAGCGCCGGGACCTCCGTCTCGCCGACGAACGCCTTCCTGCCCGGGGTTCGTGCTAACGCGATGATCCTCGACTCGCGCCTCGTGCTGCGCATCTCCCACGAGACCACGGTCGCGTCCGAGGCCCAGGTCGAGCGACTCGCCGACGCCTGGCTGCGAGAGGTGGAGGCGATCGGCGAGCACTGCGCCGCGATCGGTCCCCGCATCCGCACCGCATCCGACTTCCCCGACGCAGTCGAACTGACGCGCCACGACATCGACGTCATCGAGCGCTTCCCGGAGCACGTCGAGGACGCCGTGGAGCTGACGCCGCTGCAGGAGGGGATGCTCGTGCACAGCCTCGCGGGCGGAACCGACTACGTCGTCCAGCAGAGCTACCTCGTCGCCGACCCTCTGCGTTCCCTGCTCACACCGTCGCGGTTGGCGACCGCCGCCCTGGCGGTCGCTGCTCGGCACGATGCCCTGCGTTCGGCGTTCGTGACCGACTCGTTGTCCCGTCCGCTCCAATTCGTCCTCGCCGAGCGCGACATCCCGGTGGCGTGGGACGACCTCCGCGGCCGGTCCGCGACGTCAGCGGACATCGACGGGCTGCTCGCGTCCGACGTGGGGCACGGGTTCGACCCCGCGACGGACCCGCTGCTGCGCATCCGGGTCGTGCGGTCCGACGCCACCGACTCGACCGGGAGCGCGGTCGGCGAGGAGACGCGGCTCGTGCTGACGATGCACCACCTCGCCGTCGACGGCTGGTCGCTCTCGCACATCCTCAGCGAGCTGGTGGACGGGTGCCGCAGCCTGGCAGCCGGTGCGTCAGCGGCGACGGTGCTCGACCGCGCACGGGAGCGCCGGTCCGCCACGGCCCAGCCGCGTGACCAGGTGCGGTGGATCCGCGACCAGGACGACGGTGCGTTCACGGCGTTCTGGGCGGACACCCTGGCCGGCTACGAAGCGACAGCAGAGTTCACCTCGGCTGGCCGGTCACCCGTGCTCGACGCCGGCGCCGCCCCCAACTCCACCACCGACCCCTCGGTCGATGCGCACGGTGTCGGTCGTCTCGAATCCGCGACGGCCTCCGATCTCCGGCGGCGCCTCGACGCGGCGCACGCCTCGTCCGGCATCACCGTGTCGAACCTGGTGCACGCCGCGTTCGCGCTCGTCCTCGGGCGGGAGAGCGGCTCCGACGACGTCGTCTTCGGCTCGGTCGTCTCGGGCCGCGACCACGACGTCAGCGGACTCGCCGACGCCGTCGGACTCTTCATCAACACGATCCCGGTCCGGGTGCAGCTCGCACCGCACCTGTCGACGGACGACCTGCTCCGGTCCGTCCGGGACCAGGCCCTGGGGAGCGCAGACCACGCGTACGGTTCCCTCCGCACCGTCGAGGACGCCGCCGACCTGCACGGCTCGGTGCGGTGCCTGCTCGCCTTCGAGAACCACGAGGACCGGGACCCGGCGGCCCTCGGCCTGCGCTTCGACCAGTCCCGTGAGCAGACGAACTACCCGGTGACGGTCGCTGTCCGACCGGTGGGTGACGATCTCGCGATCACGGTGCTGTACGACAGCGGCACCATCACACACAGCGATGCGGAGCGGATCCGGGGACGGCTCGAACTCGTGCTCGAACAGTTCGCGACGGACACGACCCGCCCGGTCAGCGCGATCCGCACCCTCGACGATCTCCACGAGCACGAGGTGCTGTGGTGCTTCGGGGCGAACGAGGTGCCCTACGACCGTGACCAGACCGTCGTCGACGCCTTCCTCGCCCACGCTCGGGTGCACCCGACCGACGTCGCGATCGTGATGGGCGAGGCGGAGTACGACTTCGCGACGGTGGCCGACGCGGCACGCGCGGTCGCCGTCGCAGTGGCCGCGCGGGTGCCCCGTGGCGGACGGGTCGGGCTCCTCACGACACGCGGACCGCGAACGGCCGTCGCGATGATCGGCACCATGATGGCCGGCTGCGCCTTCGTTGCGCTGGACGTCGATTCGCCGGACGCGAGGGTCCTCGACGTGTTGGCGGATGCCGCGCCCGCCGTGGTCCTGACGGACGGGGACGTCGCGCACGACACCGCGCTGCGCGTCACCGCGGAGACACGCGTCATCCGCCTGGACGGTGTCCTCGAGGACGGACCGGGCGGCGGAGCACTGGATCCCGACCGCCTCCCCGCTCCGGACGACGTCGCCTACTGCGTCTACACGTCGGGCTCCACGGGCAGGCCGAAGGGCGTCGTGCTCACGCACCGGGGGCTGGCGAACCTCCGCGCGCACCTCCGGCAGACGTACGCACCGCAGTCGTCCGACCGCGTCCTGCAGTTCGCGAACAGCGTCTTCGACGCCTCGGTGTGGGAACTCACCCTCTCAGTGCTCAGCGGTGCGGCGCTCGTCGTCGTGCCGAAGGAGATGCTCTACGAGACCGATCTCCTGGAAGCGGAACTCCGACGGACCGGGGTGACGCTCGGGCTCCTGCCGCCGCACTACTACGTGCACCTCGACTCGGTGCCGATGCGGATCCTGACGACCGGCGGCGGCGCGTCGAGCCCCGCCGTCGTCGAGAAGGCTCGCAGCGCCGGAGTCCGCTACGTGAACGCATTCGGTCCGAGCGAGACCACCGTGCTCGCGACGGGGTGGGAAGACCCGGGCGACGGACCCGTCCCGTCGCGCATCCCGATCGGGCGACCAGTGGCGAACACCCACGTCGTCGTCGTCGTCCACGAGGGCTCACACGTGCGTCTCTGCGGCGTCGGCGAGGTCGGCGAACTCTGTGTCGCCGGGGACGGCGTCGCCCAGGGGTACCTCGGCCTGCCGGAGGAGACGGCCCGTGCGTTCGTGCCGAACCCGTTCTCGGACGGGCCCCTGTACCGCACCGGAGACCGTGTGCGGTGGCTGCACGACGGCACGCTCGACTTCCTCGGCCGGATCGCGGACAGTGGCCAGGTGAAGGTCCGCGGGCACCGGGTCGAGGTCGCGGAGGTGGAAGCGGGGGTCCGCCGCGTCCCGGGTGTCCGCGACGCCGTCGTGGTGGCGTCCCCGACCGAGGACGGCGCGACGCTGACGGCCTACGCCGTGTTCGACGACGCACGGGAACCGGTCCTCGTCCAACGTGCGCTGCGTGACCTGCTGCCCGGGTACATGATCCCCCAGGCCGTCGTGCCCATCGACGTGATCCCGTTGAACCGTTCCGGCAAAGTCGACCGCTCGGCCCTGACGACGGCCGACACGAGCCGCACGAGCCGCACGAGCCGCACGACACCACAGCCGACCGACATCGACGGGTCCGGCGCCGGACACGCCCGTGGCGACGACGCACGCCGGACGTCGGTCACGACCACCGCGGAACAGGCCGTGATCCAGGTGTTCCGCCAGGTGCTCGTCCGCCAGGACGTCACGCTCGACGACAACGTCTTCGAGATCGGTGGCGATTCGATCAAGGCGATCCGGATCGTCTCGGCGCTGCGCGCGACTGGTTTCACGACCACAGCACGGGACGTGATGGGTGCCATGACCCCCCGGGCGATCGCACCGTTGCTCCGGACCGCTGCCGGTCCTCGCGCATCGCAGGGCGTGGTGACCGGGGTGGTGGGCGGAACGGCGATGGTCGAACAGTTCTTCGCCTGGGACCTCGCCGTGCCGGACCACTTCAACCAGGACCTGCTGATGGAGATCGGTGTCGGTGCGCGGCGCGCGACGATCGAGCAGGTCGCGGCGGCTCTGTCCGCTGTCTGGTACCACCACGACGCGCTCCGGGCGGTCGTCCGGGCGGACCGGCTCCACCTCCGCGACGTGGCCGAGGCCGGTGCCTTCCCACTCGAGAGCGTGGAGACGTCCGCCGACGGCCTCGACGGGGTGCTGCAGCAGGGCGGTGACCGTCTGCACCGGGGCCTGGACCTCGTCGCCGGCCCGCTCGCCCGCGCGCTGCTCGTGTCCACGCCGCACCGGCAGTGTCTGGTGATCGTGGCGCACCACCTCGTCGTCGACCTGGTCTCGTGGCAGGTCATCGCCGAGGACCTCCGTACGGCGCTCGACCAGGCGGTGGCCGGCGAGGACATCACGCTGCCCGCCAAGACGGCGTCGTTGCGCGAGTGGGCGGATGCGCTGGAGGTCTTCACCACCCACCGCGCCACCGAGACCGACACCCACTGGTCGGCGGTGCACCGTGCCCTCCCAGGAGCGGACCTGCGTGTCGAGGTGCCGACCCCGGAGACTCCGGCGGCATCGGCCCGGACGGAGGCGTTCGTGCTCGATGCGGCGGCGACGACCGCCATCGTCGACGACGGCACCCGGGCGTACTCGTGCTCCGTGGAGGACCTGGTGCTCACGGCCCTCGGGGAGGCTGCGAGGCGTCTGACCTCGCAGGAGCGACTCAGCGTGCGGTTGGAGAGCCACGGTCGGCTCGAGCACGACATGCTGCCTCCTGTGGACCGGACCGTCGGGTGGTTCACGTCGGCGTACCCCGTCGTGCTCGAGACGACGGGGGACCTGACGCAACGCGTGCTGCAGACGAAGGAACTCGTCCGCGCGGTCCCCGACCTCGGTGTCGGCTACTCGGCGGCAGCTCGTGTTGTCGACCGAGCCGACGTGACGCTCACGCTGAACTACATCGGGTCGGTCGGGGGCCGGGATGCCGCGCGGGGCAGCACGGTCGGCACGCCGTCGGCGGAGGGCAACCGGGCGTTCGGCGGGGTCTCGGTCGTCGTCGGCGTCGAGGGTGACGTCCTGCGCGTGGTGACGGCGGTCGACACCACGGTGACGACCGACCGGTGGTTCGAGGCGTTCGTCGGCGCGCTCCGGGCAGGCCTCGAGGACCTGGCCGCTCACTGTCGACGGCAGGACGGGGTCCACCGCACCACGTCGGACCTCACGAGCACCGACCTCGACGACGACGATCTGGAGGCCCTCAACGCGCTCTTCGGCTGAGGGCGATGCCGACACCGCGGCCGGAGCACGGCTCCGGCCACGACGCCCCGGCCGCCGCCCGCCAGCCGCGGGCGCGCAGCCACTGGCGAGCAGCCAGCGGCCGGCCCCTACCGGCGAGCGCTCACCGCCCACCAGCCAGCGGCCACGCCGACCGGCCGACACGCACCGCCCCGACACGCACCGCCCAGCGCGCAGCGCTCACCGCCCACCGCTCACCGCTCACCGGCCGACCTCCCACGGGTCCGGATCACCCCTGACCGCCGACCGCCGGACCGCGACCGCCGCTCACCGGCCGACCCCCCACGAGCCCGGAGCACCGCCGACCGCCCACCCCCGACCGCCGACCGGCCGCCAACCGCCAACCGCCAACCGACGACCGCCAACCGACGACCTCGAACGGCCTTCCGCAAACCGCCCACGGCCCACGACCCCGACCCACGACCCCGACCACCGCGCACTGCGCTCCACTCGCCACTCGCCGGCCGACAGCGCCCGGCCGCCTGACAACCGCCCGGTCAGCCACGGCGCAAGAGTCAACGGCCAACGGTCAACGGCCCCCGACCGCCACCGCCACCGCCCTCACCTGGAACGCGGCTCGTCCAACGTGTCCAGGATCCGCAACAGCAGCTCGATTGTCGTCCGCGGGTTGATGATCGCGAAGCGGAGGTGCGGACGTCCGTCGGTGGAGGTGGGCGCGACGAACCCGACCTGCTCGGCGAGCAGCGTCGCGCTCCACGCCGCGTAGTCGCCGTGGCCCCACCCGGCCCGCTCGAACGCGACGATGGAGAGCTGCGGATGCCGGATCAGGCGGAGGTGGGGCCGTCGCTCGATCTCCTCGGCGATCGTGCGCGCGGTGGTGATCGTGGAGGTGATGGCGGCACGGTACGCCGCGGCTCCGTGCGAGGCGAGGGAGTACCAGAGGGCGAGACCGCGTGCGCGCCTGGTGAGGTGCACGGCGTAGTCGGCGGGGCTGGGCTCGACGTGTTCCGCCGTCACGTCGAGGTAGGGGGCTCGCTGCGTGTGGCTGCGGCGGGCTCCTTCGGGATCCCGGTAGATGAGCGCGCAGGCGTCGTGCGGGGCGAAGAGCCACTTGTGCGGGTCGACGATCACCGAGTCGGCGTCCGCCACCCCGTCGAACAGGGGTCGGGTCAGGGGCGACAGCATCCCGGCGAGTCCGTAGGCGCCGTCGACGTGGAGCCAGAAGTCGTGTCCGGGGCGGAGGCCCGCGATCCCGGCGATGTCGTCGACGGTCCCGCAGTTGGTGGATCCCGCGGTCGCGACGACGGCGAAGACGGAGTCGCCGTGAGCGTCGAGCGCTGCCCGGACGGCGGGGCCGCGCATCGATCCGTCGGTGTCGCAGTCGACCAGCACGACGTCGACGTCCATGACGTGTGCGGCGCTGACGATGGAGGAGTGCGCCTCCCTGCTGCACACGACGCACCACCGGTCCGGGGCGACGGGGGTCCGGCGGCGTGCCCGGTCCCGGGCGGCGACGAGAGCGGAGAGGTTCCCGAGGGTGCCACCCTGCACGAACGTCCCCCCGGAGCTCGTGGGGAGGCCGAACTCGTGGGCGAGCCAACGGATGGCCTCGTCCTCGGCGAAGACCGCACCGGATGACGTCTGCCGGAACCCGGCGAAGATCGACGACGCCGTGACCGCCAGGTCGAACGCGATGGCGGCACTGGTCGGGGCTGCGGGGATGAACGACAGGTAGCGGGGGTCGTCGGCGGCGATGCACGCTGGAGCGAGCACGCGCGTGAAGTGGTCGAGGACGGCACTCGTCCCGTGTCCGTCCTCGTCGATGGTGACCTCGCTCCGCTCGGCGAGGTCGCGGGAGGACAGGACGGCACCGAGCGGCAGGTCGTCGTCGAGGAGCCGGTGGCGGACGAGATCGAGGATCTCGTCGACCGTCCGGACCGAATCGTCGCTGATCGTGTGCATCCCCGCCCCACCCGCCGTTGATCGCTGTCCTGAGAGACTACTCATCAAGTCCGCACCCTACCGGAGCGGTGTGGCGGGTCGGGTCGCGCACTACTGTGGATCCGTATGGCCGACATCCTCGCGATCAGCGACCTGCACGTCGGCTACGCCGGCAACCACGACTTCGTGTCCCGGATCGCGCCACGATCAGCCGGCGACTGGCTGATCGTCGCCGGGGACGTCGCGGACCGTCTGGACCAGGTGGTCTCGACGATGCGGACGCTGCGGGAGCGCTTCGAGACGGTGATCTGGGTCCCCGGCAACCACGAACTGTGGTCGCTCCCGGGTGACGTCGGGGGTCTCCGGGGAGTCGCACGCTACGACGCCCTCGTGGCGGCCCTGCGGTCGGTGGGTGTCGTCACGCCGGAAGACCCGTACCCGGTGTGGCCGGGACCGGACGGGCCGCTCGTCGTGGTCCCGCTGTTCCTGCTGTACGACTCCTCGTTCCGCCCTCCGGGAGCACGTTCCGCCGCCGAGGCACTGACCATCGCGGAGCAGGCGGGGGTCGTGTGCTCGGACGAGTTCCTCCTGCATCCCGACCCGTACCCGAGCCGTGCCGCGTGGTGCGCCGCACGCGTCGCGGCCACGCGTGCGCGGCTCGACGCACTGCCCCCGGGCAGCCGCACGGTCCTCGTGAACCACTTCCCGCTCGTGCGGGCGCCCACGGACCGGTTGCGCTACCCGGAGTTCGCCCTGTGGTGCGGCACCGAGGAGACGGCGGACTGGCCGATCCGGTACCGCGCCGAGGCGGTCGTCTACGGGCACCTGCACATCCCCGTGACGGACCGCATCGACGGCATCCCCCACCACGAGGTGTCCCTCGGCTACCCGGACGAGTGGGGAAGCCCCGGGGCGTCGGCGCGTCGGGTCGTGCGGGTCGTCGGTCCCGGAGCGGGCGCGTGACCGGGGCGCTGCGCGGTCTCCTGCCGCACGAGGTCGAGGTCGAGGTGACGACGACGGACGAGGGCGCCGAGTCGCCGTTCGCCGAGGAGCGCGTCGTCGTGTCGCGTGCGGTCGCGGCGCGGCGGGCCGAGTTCGCGACCGTGCGCGCGTGCGCGAGGCGGGCACTGGGCCGGTTGGGGGCCCCGGTGGGCCCGATCCTCCCCGGCGCCGACCGGGCACCCCGCTGGCCCGAGGGCTTCGTCGGCAGTCTGACCCACTGCGACGGGTTCCGGGCCGCGGCGGTCGCACGGGCGTCCGACGTCGTGTCGCTCGGCATCGACGCCGAACCGCACGGCCCGCTGCCGGACGGTGTCGAGGAACTGGTCGCCCTGCGGCAGGAACGCGACCGGCTGACGTCCCTGGCTGCCGGGTCTCCGGACGTCGCGTGGGGTCGGGTGCTCTTCAGCGCGAAGGAGAGCGTCTTCAAGGCGTGGTCCCCGTTGACCGGTCGGTGGCTGGACTTCTCGGAGTGCGAGCTCGTGATCCAGCCGACGGGTACGTTCGACGCGTCGTTCCTCGTCCCCGGGCCGGTCGTCCGCGGCCGGCGCGTCGACGGGTTCGACGGCCGCTGGGCCGTGCAGGACGGACTCGTCGTCACCGCGGTCTGCCTGATCACCGGGTGACCGCGGAGCACGCGAGAACGCGGGTCGACGCTGGGCGAGCAGGTCCGGGAACGACGACGGCCCCGGGAGACCCGGGGCCGTCGTCTGGACCACTTGGTGGAGCTAAGGGGATTCGAACCCCTGACCTTCTCATTGCGAACGAGACGCGCTACCAACTGCGCCATAGCCCCAAGTGCTCGACCACACTAGCACCCTCGTTCGGCCCAGCCGAAATCGCAGGTGGGCCTTCGGGCGTGCCGCGGGTCAGACCGCGCGGCGCCGCCGCATGATCGCGTCGAGGTCGGCCTGCTGGTAGGCGTCGTCGTCGAGGACGCCCATGCCGGCCCACTTGCTCGGCGGCCCGGCGGGCTCGTCGGCGGGAGCAGGAGCGGCGGGAGCAGGAGCGCCAGGAGCAACGCCGGCCGACGCAGCAGGGGCGGCGGGGGCCCGGAGCCCGAGCCGCTCAGCCAGACGACCCTGGTCGTGCGCGGAAAGCGACGCCGCAGCCTCTTCGAGCTCGGGCCGCATCCGCGACACCCTCGCCAGCGACGGGTCGGACTCCCCGGCGCGGATCGCCGCAGCTTCGGCCTCGGCTTCCGCCTTGGCCGCGGCGACGCGCTCCTTCAGCCGGGCAGCGAGTTCCGCCGACGACTCGGGCGACGCGGCCGGAGCAGCCGGCCGCTCCACGTAGAGGGGCTTCGGAACGTGGTTCGGGGTCCAGGAGCGGTCTGCTGCAGGCTCGGCGGGCTGCTCGGTCGACAGAGGCGGCGCCGGGTCCGTCCAGGCGGTGGACGGCCGGGAGGCGCGGGTCGCGCCCGTCTCGGCGGCCGCGAGACGCTGCTTCCGCGCCGTCGCCACCTGGTGCAGCTGGGCCAGGACCGCTGCGGACCCGCCGGCGGCGACGAGGCCGGCGACACCGACGAGCCAGAGCGACGGTGCCGCGACGAAGACCACGAGGGCGGTGACGACGCCGAGCGTGCCGAACAGGGTCGCCCCGAGCCGGGAACGGCGCATGCGCATCGCGGTCAGGGCCGGCACGGCGGACGCCCGCTCGAGCACCGGAGCCTGCTCGGCCAGACGGCGGGTGATCTCACGCTGCCGTGCGGCTTCGTGGGCTCGGACGATGGCGGTGCGCTTGGCCTCTTCGGACCGGGCGACGCGTTGCGCCTGGGCGAGGGACTTCGCGTTCATCTCGATGCGGACCTCGTCCGGCAGCTCGGCGGTCTGCGCGAGGATCCGGAGGGTCTGCTGCAGCCGGATGGCGTTCCGCTCGGTGGCCAGGTACTGGCGGCGGGCGGCCCACGACGGCATCAGGTAGACGAGCCAGAGGACGGCCGCGACGAGCAGGACGATGCCGCCACCCCACGAGCCGATTCCTGCCATGCGAACACGGTAGGGGCGGCGGTTCCCGCGCCGCGTCATTGCCGGACGCGTGTTGCGCGTGTCGGGACGGAATCCGTGGGAGGCGACCCGCGCCTCCAGGCCCGTCAGACGTGAGACGTCAGATGCGGGGCGTCGTGTCCAGCGGCATCGCCGCCTCGTCGCGTGCGGCGAGCGGCACGGCCCCCACGCCGGGCGGCACCTGCCCCTGCACCCAGCGCTCGAGGACGCCCCCGCGGACCTCTTCTGCCACCAGCGCGAAGCAGAAGTGGTCGCGCCAGTCCCCGTTGATGTGGATGTACCGGCGACGGAGTCCCTCGTACCGGAAGCCGAGCTTCTCGACGACGCGCAGGCTCGGAGCGTTCTCCGGCCGGATGCAGATCTCGATCCGGTGCACGCCGAGCGAGCGGAAGCAGTGGTCGACGGCGAGGGCGACGGAGATCGGCGTCACGTTGTGGCCGGCGGCGTCCTCGACGACCCAGTAGCCGATGGAGGCGCTCGCGAGCGAGCCGTAGGAGATGCCGGAGACGTTGAGCTGCCCGACGAAGCGGCCGTCGAGCTCCATCGCGAACGGGAGTCCGAGTCCCGCGCGGGCGTTGGCCTGGAGCGCGCGGATGCTGCCCCGGACGTCGGTGGAGACGTGTCCGGAGGGGTTCGTGGCCTCCCAGGTGCGGAGCCACGAGCGGTTCGTCGCGAGTGCCGCGTCGAGGTCGCGGGTGTCGCGGAGCCGGAGGGGCCGGATGGTGACCCGCCCGTGGGACAGGGTCGGGATCGTCGTCATCGCTGGGTTCCTCCGGGGTCCCGCCCCGGTGCGGGACGGGGTGTCCCGCCCGGGTCCGTGATCACCGGACCCGAGCGGGATGGCCGACTATTCGCCCGCGTTGAACTCCTTCAGCCACGACTTGAGGTCGGGGCCGAGGTCATCGCGGTCCGAGGCGAGCTGCACGATCGCCTTGATGTAGTCGAGTTTGTCACCCGTGTCGTACCGGCGTCCACGGAACACGACGCCGTACACGCCGCCGGTCCACTCCTCGGCGCTCGCCATCTTCATGAGCGCGTCGGTCAGCTGGATCTCGCCGCCCTTGCCCGGCTCCTGCTTCTCGAGGACGTCGAAGACCTCGGGACGGATGACGTAACGGCCGATGATGGCCAGGTTCGAGGGCGCCTCGCCCTGCGGGGGCTTCTCGACGAGCCCGGTGATCTTCACCACGTCGTCGGTGTCGGTCGGCTCGACCGTGGCGATGCCGTACAGGTGCGTCTGCGACTCGGGGACCTCGAGCAGGGCCACGATCGTGGCGTTCTTCTCGCCCTGGACCTCGATCATGCGCTGGAGCAGCGGGTCACGAGCGTCGATGATGTCGTCACCGAGGAGCACGGCGAACGGCTCGCGCCCGACGTGCATCTTCGCGCGGAGCACCGCGTGGCCGAGGCCGAGCGGGTCACCCTGTCGCACGTAGTGCATGTCGGCGAGGTCCGTCGACTGGTTCACCTTCTGCAGCTTCTCGTGGTCGCCCTTCTTGCGGAGGGTCTCCTCGAGCTCCGACACGTGGTCGAAGTGGTTCTCGAGCGCGTTCTTGTTGCGCCCGGTGATCATCAGCACGTCGGTCAGCCCGGCACCGACAGCCTCTTCCACCACGTACTGGATGGCCGGCTTGTCGACGACGGGGAGCATCTCCTTCGGCATCGCCTTGGTTGCGGGGAGGAAGCGGGTACCCAGCCCTGCGGCCGGGATCACCGCCTTCGAAATCTGGAAGCCCATGCTCAGACCGTATCCGATCCCCCTTTCGAGGGCATGTCGTCGCTCCGGGGGACACGGGACCCCGCGTGTTCCCGGCGGGAAGCCGCAACCGTGCCCGTCGGTAGACTCCTGCGCATGATCGCCGATCTCGGGAACGAGAAGCGCGCCCTGCGAGCCGAACTCCGGCAGCGGCGGCGCACCCGGACCACGACCGAACGCGACGCGGACACCGAGACCCTGACCGCGACCCTGCAGCGCTTCGTCGAGGAGCGCCAGGTGACGTCCCTGGCCCTGTACCTGTCCGCACCGGACGAGCCGAACGTCCGGCCGTTCCTGAACTGGGCGTTCGGGCAGGGCATCCGCGTGCTGCTGCCGATCACCCGCGAGGACGGCCTGCTCGACTGGGCCGTGGGCGACGGCGAGAGCGAGACCGAGAGCCTGCTCGGCCTGCCCGAGGTCGTCGGCGAGGTCCTGTCCCCGCTCGCGATCAACGACGTCGACGCGATCCTCGCCCCGGCGGCGGCGGTCGGGCACGACGGCGTCCGCATGGGCTGGGGGCGCGGCTACTACGACAAGACCCTCGGGTCCATGGCGAACCGTCCGCCCGTCTATGCTGTGATCTTCGACGCGGAGTACCTCGACGAGGTCCCGCGCGAACCCCACGACGAACCCGTTGACGGCATCATCACGCCGTCGCGCATCATCACGTTCCGGAGCTGACGTGCCCACCTACTCGTACCGTTGCACCGAGTGCGACAACGCGTTCGACATCAAGCAGTCCTTCTCCGACGCCACCCTGACGGAGTGCCCGGTCTGCGGCGGCGTCCTGCGCAAGGTGTTCTCCCCGGTCGGCGTGACCTTCAACGGCGGCGGCTTCTACCGCACCGACTCGCGCCCTGCGCCGAAGTCCGAGGGCTCGTCGAGCACCCCGGCGAAGTCCGAGCCGAAGAAGTCCGAGCCGGCGAAGAAGGCCGAGTCGAAGCCCAGCGGCTCGAAGCCCGCCGCGTCCTGACGCGGTCTGCGCTGTCCGGATAGGTTGGGGCGCGTCGCCACTCGGCGGCCGTCCTCGACCCGGAAGGAGACCCTCGCATGAAGGGCTTCAAGGAGTTCCTGCTCCGCGGCAACGTCATCGACCTGGCCGTCGCAGTCGTCATCGGTGCGGCGTTCACCGCGATCGTCAACAAGATCGTCCAGGCGCTGATCAACCCGCTGATCGGTGCGGTGTTCAACGCCTCGAGCCTCGACGACGCACTGAAGGTCCAGATCCCCACGGTGTCTGGTGACCACGCCACGCTCTACTTCGGCGCCATCATCGGGGCGGTGCTGAACTTCGTCATCATCGCCGCGGTGGTGTACTTCGTGCTCGTGGTACCGGTCAACCGCCTGAAGAAGGTGGCGTTCGAGCGCGTCAAGAACGACGAGCAGCAGACCCCTCAGGACGTCCCCCCGACCGACGTCGAGGTGCTGCTCGAGATCCGCGACCTGCTCCGTCCGCAGAACGGCGGCGCGACCAGCACGGGCGCGCACATCGCCCCGTCGAACGCCCCCGAGGGCCCCGGCATCGGCGGCTCGACGAAGCTCTAACGCGCGACGGAACCAGGTTCCGGGCACAACACCACGGAGATCCGCGGTGCTGTGTCCGGAACCTGGTTTCGTTTGCGACGGGGCCCGTCAGGCGGCGGGGACCGCGCGGCGCTTCGCGAACATCGCGACGGCGTACTGCGCGCCGGCGAGCACGTGCCCCGCGGTGCCGAGGTACACGAACACCAGGGCCACGACCCGGACCCACGGCGCGTTCTCGTCGACGGTGTGCACCGCGGAGAACAGCAGCACCGGCAGCCCGACGAACAGCAGGGCCGAGCGGATCTTGCCCGTCCACGTGACGTCGAGGTCCGGGTTGCCGTGGAACAGCACGCTCGACAGGACGACGAGCACCAGGTCGACGAGCACCACGACGGCCACCACCCACCAGGGCAGCAGGCCGACGAGCACCAGGGACAGCACGATCGCGATGATGGCCAGGCGGTCGGCGACGGGGTCGATGGCCTTGCCGAGCTTGGATCCCTGGTCGAACTTGCGGGCGATGAAGCCGTCCGCCCAGTCGCTCACGCCGATCACGACGAGGGCGACGAGCGCCCACCCCGGGTGGCCGGCGACGACGAGGCCGATGAACACCGGGATCAGCACGAGGCGGAACAGCGTGATCAGGTTCGGCCAGGTCTGCCAGTCGGGGCGCTGTCGCGCGGTGTCAGTCATCACGGGCCAGGCTACCGGTTACCAGTGCGGAGGGACGTCGCGCCGGAGTTGGTCGTCGTTCTCACCGTCGCGGTGCCGCGCCGGTTCCGGCGGCGGTGCGGGGTCGTAGCCCGCCACCGGCTGGGTGGTGACGCGTCTGCGGCGCCGCACCGGGCCTCCCGGCTGGTCCGCCGTCTCGCCTCCGTCAGCGGCGGGACGGACGGGAGGCGCGGCTGAGGACGCGTCGTCGACTCGCGTCCACGTGCCCACCAGCTGGTCCGTCTCCGGCGTCACCGGACCGGCGGGCCGCGAGGCCCGGCGGCTCATCGGCGGGCGGGGATCGGGGGGATCGAGATCTCCTGCGTGGCACCGCGGTCGACCCCGAGCACGGACGCGACGGTGTCGGCGACGCGGTCCGGGTCGGAGAACAGCTGGAACGCGTGCACGCGCACGTAGTGCCAGCCGAGTCGGCGGAGGACCTCGGGGCGCAGGCGCAGGGACTCGCGCAGCGATCCCTTCACCAGCGACGCGTCGGTCTCGATCGTGACGCAGACCCCGCCGTGCGCGGCGACGAGGCCGAGCTTGCCGCGGTGGCCGAGCGCGACCGGGATGCCGCGCATCTCGAGGCGCCGGGCCAGGTCGACGAGCAGCGGGTCGGAGTCGTCCGGCACGTACTCGGCGGTGGTGCGGGCACGCACCTCGGCCAGGATCTCGGCGAGGGCGACGGTGCCGTGGCCCATGCGCTCGGCCTCGATGTCCGACGGCTGGAAGCAGGTGACGATGACCATCGAGCGACGCGCACGGGTCATGGCGACGGCCAGCAGCCGCTCGCCGCCGGGCTTGCCGAGCGGACCGAAGTCGCGCAGCACGCGGCCGTGCGGGGTGCGGCCGTAGCCGATGGAGAACACGACGCGGTCACGGCTCTGCGCCACCGACTGCTCGAGCGTCGCCACGATGAACGGCTCGGCACGGTCGCCGATGACGAACTCGGTCAGGTCCTTGTGGCCCTGGGCGGCGGTCAGCACGGCCTGCTCGACGCGCACGGCGTGCTTCGCCGAGGCGGTGATGACCATGAGCGACTCGGTGGGTCGGGTGCGGGCGTGGTCGATGACGAGGCGGACCACGCGGTCGACCTCGGCATCGACGCTCTCGACGGCACCGGACTCGAGGTCGGGCACGGCCTTGCCGTCGCTGACGTAGTCGAGCGCGATCGAGCCGTGGCCGAGGAACGAGCCGGCCCACGGCAGGGACTCGATCTTGCCGCCGTAGAAGCGACGGTTCACGAGCTCGGCCAGGTCCTCGCCGCCGGCGCGGTACGACCGCGACAGTGACAGGGTCGGCAGCAGGGTGGACAGCTTCGCCAGGGCGGAGTCGGCGTGGAACGCGTCGAGCGTGCCCTCGTCGACCTGCAGCGCCCGGTGCTCGGGGTCCACGGCGATGCGGAACGGCGACGGCGTCTGGGTGACCGGGTCGCCGAACACGACGGTCTGGCGGGCACGGCGGACGGCACCGACGGTCTCGGCGATCGTCACGGCGCCGGCGTCGACCAGGATCACGGTGTCGAAGGGCATCGTGTCGGCGATCTGGGGCACCTCGTACGGGCTGGCGAGCCAGACGGGTGCGATCGACCGGGACAGGTGCGGTGCGGAGTCCTGCAGCAGGCGCGAGGTGATCGCGCCGTCGCGGAGCTGGGTCTTGAGCGCAGTCGCTTCTTCGGGCCAGTCGACGAGACCGACCTTCCAGTTCTCGGCGAGCTGCCACGCCAGGCCCTGGGAGACCCCGGCCGCGTGGGCGTCGTCCACCAGGCGGAAGTCGGCCTCGACCCGGTCGAGCATGTCGGTGTTGGCACCGAGCAGGGCACGGTCGGACTCGAGCATGGTCTCGAGGGCGGACTGCCACCAGGCGAGCTCGAGCTCGG
This sequence comes from Curtobacterium sp. MCLR17_042, assembly GCF_003234695.1. NCBI lineage: Bacteria > Bacillati > Actinomycetota > Actinomycetes > Micrococcales > Microbacteriaceae > Curtobacterium > Curtobacterium sp. MCLR17_042. The sequence goes on along the minus strand of NZ_QKTD01000004.1, from coordinate 139,396 downwards.
CCGGCACCTGCACGTCCGGCACGTGCCGGTTCGCCAGGTCGGTGATGAGCGGTTCGAGCTGCAGGTCGCGCAGGGTCTGCATGAGCTCGGTGCGCTCCTGCAGGTTGTGCAGGACGTCGGACTCGGCGGCGAGCTCGGCGATGGTCGGGACGAGCTGGTCGACCGGGGTGTTCGCGAGCTGGCGGTCACGCTCGGTGCGACCCAGCGGCTCGTCGAGGCGCGCGAGGTCCTCGGCGACGTTCGAGAACAGCACCTGGACGTCGGCGATGCCGGTGGGCACCTCGGGGTTCACGCCGGCGGCGACGTAGCGCTGCCAGAGCACCCGCTGCTGCTGGACGCGGGTCAGGGCCTCGTGCAGGTCGGACACGTGCACGCCCGGACGGACGTACTCGCGGGCGAGCTTCTTGAGCCGGCGACGGTTCGTCGACGACATCGGGGCGCCCTCGCCGCGGGGGGCGGTGGCGGCCACGAGCTCGGACACCGAGCGGTCGAAGACCACCGGCAGGAAGCGGTCGAGCGTGTCACGGATCTCGGTGAGCAGGCGCAGGTAGATGCCGAGCTCGTTGATGGTCGTGAACTGGCGCATGTGCGTCGAGCTCACCAGGTCGTGGGCGCGGCGGAGCAGGGTCGGCAGGCCGTCGGCGTCGAGGTCCTTCGCGATGCGGTGCGCTCGCTGGGCACCGTCGCTCGAACCGAACTTCGCGCCGTACCAGGGTGAGTCGTCGGGGCCGTAGCGGAACTCACCGAGGTTCGCGGCGCTGACCATCGTCTCGGCGACGCGCGAGCGGCCCTCGACCATCGAGGCGACGGACTGCTTCGACAGGCGCGCGGTGGTCGACGGGGCGACGGGCAGCAGCGACAGGCGCGACAGCTCCACCAGGCAGTCGAGCACCGAGACGCCGAAGTCGGGGTCCTTGCGGGTGAGCGAGCCGCGGTAGTCCTTCAGCACCTTGCGCAGGCGGACCAGCGCGTCGTCGACCTCGCGGAGGTTCGGACGCGCGGCCTTCTCGTTCCGGGCGATCGCACGGACGACGTCACGGCGCAGGGTCGACGGCGTGACCGCGACCCCGGGCAGCTGGACCTCGCCGAAGCGGGCGGCGATGCCCCGCAGGGTGGCGCGGCGCGGGCTCACGACGAGCACGCGCTTGTTCGCGGCGACCAGGCCGCCCAGGGCGTTCACGATCGTCTGGGTGCCACCGGTGCCTGGCAGGGTCTTCACGACGATGGAGTTGCCGGCCGTGATCTGCGCGATCACGTTCTCCTGCTCGTCGTCGGCGTCGAGCAGGAGCGTGTCGGTCTCCGGGCTGCGCTCGTCCGACGGGGTCTGCTCGACCGGGTGGTAGGACTGCTCGACCTGCCACTTCGCGCTCGGGTTGCCGGCGAGGGCGTCGAGCACGGGGTGCGACAGGTCGCCGGTGTCCTCGACCATCCCGGTCGCGACCTCGGCGAAGGTGGACACCACGAGTCGGGCGTGCACCGAGAAGCCGGGGATGTGCGCGGTCAGGCCACGCAGGCGGTCGATGACGGGGTTCGGCGTGAACGAGCCGTCCTGCTGCGCGAGGGCCACGAAGGACTGCGCGTCGAGGATGACCCCGAACTGCTCGTGCAGCGCGTCGGCGAGGCCCGGGTTGAGCACCGGTTCGCCGAGCAGGCGCACCTCGAAGTCGCGTCCGTGCCGGCGGATCGCCAGGGGACGCAGGAGCACCGGGCCGCGGAACTGCTCGTCGCCGTGCTTCCAGTCGGCCATGCCGATGCCGAGCTTCACGGCGTCGATGCCGCGCACGGTGGCCAGCTCGGTGCCCTTCGCCTCGACGTGTCCGGCGGCCACGCGGGCGGCACGGAGCGCCACCTCGTCGCGGATCAGGCTCGACAGCAGGGTCGTCTTGCCGGTGATGAACTGCGCGAGACCGCCCGGGTGGGTGGTCGAGAGCTCGATGCGGGCGCGCGGGTGGTCGCTGAAGTGCGTGAGCGGGCTCGTGCCGCCGACACCGGTCAGCTGGGTGCGCCAGCCGTCCCACGTCGGTTCGGCCGCGTTGCCGGCCTGCAGCCGCGGGTCGCCGAGGCTGATCGCCTGCGGGCTCGTCATCTGCAGCTCCGGGCGGAGCGTGCGGTCCGGCTCGTCGTCGGTCCGTTCCTGGTCCACGTCCTGCTGCTCGTCTCGGTCGTCGTCGGGGCGCGCGCGGGCACCCTCGACGGGGACGTCGTCGTTCACGTCGTCCTCACCGTCGGTCACCCTGTCCGCTCGCCACACATCCGACACTGTAGGCGGAACAGGACGGCCTCTCTGGCAATGAACCGAGGTTTCGGGGTTTCCGCACGGACGTGACCGCCGTCCGGCCCGACGTGCGCCACCGTCCGACCCGACGTGCGCCGCCGTCCGGCCCACTTGCGGCGCGCCCGATCCGACGGCAGCCCCGTCCGGTGTGGTACCAACGGGGCATGGCCATCGACGACCGCACCGCTCCGTCCGCCCCCACGCCGAACCGGCGTCGATCGGTCCCTGCCGAGATCTCACGGTCGTGGCTGCTGGTCTCCGGCACCGCCACCGACCGGTTCGACAAGTCCCAGCGCTCCCGCGCCGACCAGATCATCCTGGACATCGAGGACGCCGTCGACCCCGCCGCCAAGCCCTCGGCCCGGCAGGGTGTCGCCGCCTGGCTGGCCGGCGGTGGCGAGGCCTGGGTGCGCATCAACGACGTCACGACGGACTTCTGGGCGGACGACGTCGAGGAGCTCCGCGGCCTGCCCGGGCTGCAGGGCGTCATGCTCGCCAAGACCGAGTCCCCCGCCCAGGTCACCGACACCTGGCACCGGCTCGGTGGCCAGACGCCGGTGATCGCCCTGGTCGAGTCGGCCCTGGGCATCGAGGAGTCCGTGTCGATCGCCAAGGCGCAGGGCGCGTTCCGCCTGGCCTTCGGTTCCGGCGACTACCGCCGCGACACCGGGACCAGCGCCGACACGCTCGCGATGGCGTACCCGCGGTCGAAGCTGGTCGTCGCCTCGCGCGTCGGCGACCTACCGGGCCCGATCGACGGCCCCACGGTCGGGTCGTCGCACCCGATCCTCCGCGAGCAGTCGCAGGTGGCCGTGTCGCTCGGCCTCACCGGCAAGCTCTGCCTGGACACCGAGCAGCTCCCCGTCATCAACGAGGTCATCTCCCCCACGCCGACCGACGTCGCCTGGGCGCAGGACTTCCTCGACGACTTCGAGGCCCGCGGCCGGGTCATCCGCGACGGTTCCGACCTGCCACGGCTCGGTCGGGCGCAGAAGATCCAGCGGCTCGCACAGGCGTTCGGGGTCGAGGCGCGGTAGGACTGCACGCATGACCTGGTCCAACGTCCCCGGCCCTCCGCCGCAGTCCTCCTCCGGTCCCACGGACGCGCAGCGCGCGGCGTGGGAGCGCGGCGGCACCACGCTGTTCCCGCCGGCGAAGCTCGCCGACCGGATCTCGACGGTGCTGCTCCTGGTGTTCGGCGCCGTCATGACCGCGATCACGGCGGTCGTCGGCATCGTCGCGATCGCCTCGGCCACGGCGGAGTGCGACGCCTCGTCGGGCTGCACGCCCGGCGGGTACTTCGGTGGCGCGGCCATCGCGGTCGGTGGTGCCTTCGTCATCGGGGTCGCCACGATCGTGCTGTCGATCGGCGCGTGGATCCGGCGGAAGCCGTCGTGGTGGATCGCCGCGATCGGCTTCGTGCTCGCGATCGTCGTCATCGTGTGGGGCGGGGTCGTCTTCGCGAACGCCGTCGACAGTGGTTCCGCCTCGTCGTCGGTGTCCGCCAGCGCCTGACCCGCGCACCGACACCACCCTTGCGACCGGACACCGTCGTCCGACGCGTGTCGGGTCGGAGAACGCGTGTGCGTTCCGGCCTGGAGGCGCGGGGCGGGGCCGCCACGCGCCTCCAGTCCGGAGCGGGGTAGCGTCCGGGGCATGGTGACGGTGTCGCGGACGACGGTCGCGGTGGTCGGTGGCGGCCCCGCAGGGGTCGTCCTCGGGCTGCTGCTCGCCCGCGCCGGCGTCGACGTGCGTGTGCTCGAGCGGCACGACGACTTCAACCGGGACTTCCGGGGCGACACGGTGCACGCCTCGACCATCCGGCTGCTCGACGAACTCGACCTCGGTGCACCGTTCCGGGCGCTGCCGCAGTCACGCCTCGACGACTTCTCGCTGCCGATGCCGGACGGGTCACGACTGCTGCTCGGTGACTTCTCGCGTCTCGCACCGCCGTACGACCACGTGGCGATGGTGCCGCAGTGGGACCTGCTCGACCTGCTCGTGACCGCCGCCCGTCGGGAACCGTCGTTCCGCATCTCGATGGGCCTCGCGGCGACCGGGCTCATCGAGGAGAACGGGGTCGTGACCGGAGTCCACCTGCGGTCGAGGGACGGGACCGGCGAACCCGAGGAACTCCGCGCCGACGTCGTGATCGCCTGCGACGGGCGGAACTCGGTGCTGCGTCGCGCCGCCGGGCTCGTGCCGCGAGCGTTCCGGGTGCCGTTCGACACCTGGTGGTTCCGGTTGCCCCGGCACCCCGGGGACGCGGCGAGCGCCCTCACCCCCGCGTTCTCGGACCGGGACGTGCTGCTGAGCTTCCCGCGGCCGGAGTACCACCAGGTCGCGTACTTCGCGCCGAAGGGCTCGGACCCGGCCCTGCGTGCCGCGGGGGTGACGGCCTTCCGGGCCCGTGTGGCGCGGCTCCGACCGGACTTCGCGGACCGGGTCGACGCGATCGCCTCGATGGACGACGTGCACGTGCTCGACGTCCGGATGGACCGCCTGCGCCGGTGGTGGCGCCCGGGGCTGCTCTGCATCGGGGACGCCGCGCACGCGATGTCGCCCGCCGGCGGGGTCGGCATCAACCTCGCTGTGCAGGACGCGGTGGCGACCGCGACGATCCTGGTGCCGGCGCTCCGACGGGGGCTCCGCGGTGACGGCCTCGACCGGGCGCTCGCGGCCGTCCAGCGTCGCCGGACCCCGCCCGCAGCCCTGGTGCAGGCCGCGCAGGCGGTGCTGCACCGGGTCGTGTTCGAGCGGGCCTTCGCCGGGCACCTGCAGGACGGTCCGCCGCTGCTCCCGGTGCTGCTCGCGCGCTGGGTCCCGCCGGTCCGGGGCCTCTACGCCCGCGGCATCGCGTTCGGCCCGCTACCGGAACACGCGCCGGCGTGGGCTCGTCGGTGACGGGGGCTCGTGGCGCGTCGGTGCGGGAACTGGGCGTCGGCGTCGGGGGCGGGCGCATGCTGGGCCGATGAAGCAACGAGTCATCGGAGACGTGTCCGTCAGTTCGATCGGTCTGGGCGGGATGCCCATGTCGATCGAGGGCCGACCGGACGAGCGTCAGTCCATCGCCACGATCCACGCAGCGCTCGAGAACGGTGTCACGCTCATCGACACCGCCGACGCCTACCACCTGGGCGGCCACGACGAGGTGGGGCACAACGAGGAGCTCATCGCGCGGGCCGTCCGGGAGTTCCACGACGACACCTCGGACGTCCTCATCGCGACGAAGGGCGGACACCTGCGCCCCGAGGCCGGCAACTGGGCGCAGAACGGGCACCCGGAGTACCTGAAGGAGGCGGCGAAGGCCTCGGCGAAGCGGCTCGGCGTCGAGCAGATCGGCCTGTACCAGTTCCACCGCCCCGACCCGGCAGTGCCGTACGCCGACTCGATCGGGGCGCTCGCCGAGCTGCTCGACGAGGGCGTCATCCGGATGGCGGGCATCTCGAACGCCGACCCGGACCAGATCCGCACCGCGAACGAGGTCCTCGGCGGACGCCTGGCGTCGGTGCAGAACCAGTACTCGCCGAAGTTCCGGTCGAGCGAGCCGGAACTCGAGCTGTGCGACGAGCTCGGCATCGCGTTCCTGCCGTGGAGCCCCCTCGGTGGCATCGGGAGCGCGGCGGACCTCGGGACGGCGTTCGAGGACTTCGCGTACATCGCCCGGGACCGCGGGGTCACCCCGCAGGTCATCGCCCTGGCGTGGGAGCTGCAGAAGAGCGACGTCGTCGTGCCGATCCCCGGTGCGTCGCGGCCGCAGTCGATCCTGAACTCGATCACGGCGCCGACCGTGCGGCTGCGGCCGGAGGACGTCGCACGCCTCGACGCCTCGCAGCCCGCGGCCGTCTGACGCCCGTCCCCCCGACGGGGGAAGCACGTCGCCCCGCCGCTCCTGGTCCAGGAGCGGCGGGGCGTCGTCGTGCGTGGCCGGGCGTGCGCCCGCTCAGCTCTTGGCGGGGCAGACCGCCGAGACCTGGTCGAGCGTGGTCTGCACCTCGGACTGGGCCTTCGTGACCTCGGCGGAGTCCTCGGCCGCGCCGGAGCGGATGGCCGAGCTGTAGCCCTTGGCCGCGCCGGAGAAGTCCTCGAACGTGTCGTGCACCTGGTCGTTCGAGACCTTCGTCAGCGCCGAGTCGATGCGCTGGACGAACTCGTCGACGAGCGCCGCACGGGCCTTCGGCTCGGCCGGGGCAGAGCTGGAACCCTGCTCCTTGAGGAACGACGCGAGTTCGTTCTCGAGCAGCGAGCAGGCTTCCTGCTTGGTCTGGGCTGGTGCTGCTGCGGCGGTCTTCGAGGCCGACGGTGCGCTGGACGAGCCCGAGTCGCCCCCGGAGGAGCCGCCGTCGGACGAACCGCCGTCGCCGCCCGAGCAGCCGGCGAGCAGCGTGAGCGCGAGGCCGGCGGTGGCGAGCGCGGTGAGGGTACGGCGCATCAGGAGTTGCACTCCTTCTGGAACGCGTTGCCGGCGTCCTGGACCTTGGTGCTGGACTTCGTCAGGGCCGAGACGTCGGCCGACTGCGGGTCGTCGGCGATGTCCTCGATGTCGTCGACCAGGTCGCCGTACGCCTCTTCGAAGGCGTCGCCCTTGGCCTTCAGGTCGTCGTCCGACAGGTCGTCGACGCCGTCGGAGATCTTCTCGTCGAGCTCCTTGAGCTTCGTGACGGCGGCGTCCGGGTCGGACTGCAGGTTCGCGGCCTCGGACTGGACGCCCTGGGCGGCGGACTTGACGGTCTTCTCGAACTGCGTGCACTGCTCGGCCTTGGACGGCCCGGTCGAGCAACCGGCGAGCAGCGTGAGTGCGAGGCCGGCGGTGGCCAGCGCGATGAGCTTCTTGGGCATGGTGGAGAGTCCCCCTCGATCTGTCCGCACTCCCCCGGATGAGGTGCAGATCCGTCATCGAGCGTACAGGGAACATCCACAGGGAGACCGGCCGGGTTGTGGGAGCCCGGCAGCCGGCCGGAGGCGGGTGGCGCGTACCGTCGAGGGCATGCGAGCCATCACGTTCGACGACGCTTCCATGTCCGTCACCGACCTGCCCGACCCGGAACCCGGTACGGCCGAGGTCCTGATCGAGGTCGCCGCGGCCGGCGTCAACAACGCCGACCTGCAGCAGCGCGCGGGGAACTACCCGCCGCCGCCCGGGGCCTCGGAGGTCCTCGGGCTCGAGGTCTCCGGCACCGTGCGGGCCGTCGGTGCGGGCGTCACGACCGTGGCGGTGGGCGACCGGGTGTGCGCGCTGCTCTCCGGCGGCGGGTACGCGGCACTCGTGGTCGCGCCGGTCACCCAGGTGCTGCCGGTGCCCGAGGGCGTCGACCTGGTGGAGGCGGCCGGCCTGCCCGAGGCCGCCTGCACCGTCTATTCCAACATCGGCATGCTCGCCGGGCTCCGCCCCGGGCAGACACTCCTGGTGCACGGCGGCACGGGCGGCATGGGGTCGCACGCGGTGCTGTGGGCGAAAGCCCTCGGTGCGACGGTGATCGCGACGAGCGGCGGCGACCGCAAGGTCGCCGCGTCCCGTGAGCTCGGCGCAGACCTGGTGGTCGACCACCGCACGGAGGACTTCGTGGAGCGCGTCATGGCGTTCACCGACGGTGTCGGCGTCGACGTGGTGCTCGACGTCGTCGGGCCGTCCTACCTGGAGCGGAACCTGCAGGCCCTCGCCCCGAACGGGCACATCGCGGTCATCGCCTCGGGCAGCGGCCGCACCGCCGAGCTCGACTTCGGGGTGCTGATGCGGAAGCGCGCGACGATCAGCGGCACGACCCTGCGCGCACGGCCGCTCGCCGAGAAGGCCGCCATCGTCGAGGCGGTCCGCTACAACGTCTGGCCGCTGGTCGCCGCTGGCCGGGTGCGCCCGGTCATCGACTCGGTGCTGCCCCTGGCCGAGGTCGAGGAGGCCCACCGCCGCGTGCGCGACGGCGAGGTGATCGGCAAGGTGCTGCTGACGCCCTAGGCGTGCACGCGGGCGAGGAACTCGACGAGCGCCGGGTGCTGCGGGTGGTCGAGGACGTCGGCGGGGGATCCCTGCTCGACGACCTCGCCGCGGTGCAGGAACACGATCCGGTCGGCGACGTTCCGCGCGAAGTGCATCTCGTGCGTCGTCATCAGGATCGTCGAACCCTGCCGCTTCAGCTCGGTGACCAGGTCGAGCACCTCGCCGACGAGCTGCGGGTCGAGGGCACTCGTGACCTCGTCGAGCAGCAGGAGTTCCGGGTCCGACGCGATCGCCCGGACGATGGCGACGCGCTGCTGCTGCCCGCCGGACAGGCGGTCGGGGTACGCATCGGCGAACGAGCCGAGCCCGATCCGGTCGAGCAGCCGGCGCGCGGTGTCCTCGGCCTGAGCCCGTCCGATGCCGTGCACCTGGCGGGAGGCGAGCGTGACGTTGTCGAGCACGCTCATGTGCGGGAACAGGTTGAACTGCTGGAACACCACGCCGATGCGTGCTCGAACGGCGTCGACGGCGACGCGCGGGTCGGCGATGTCCGTGCCCTGCAGCAGGATCTCGCCGTCGTCGATGCCCTCGAGCAGGTTGACCGTCTTGAGCAGCGTCGACTTGCCGGAGCCCGAGGCCCCGATGACGCAGATGACCTGGTGCCGGTGGACCGTCAGGTCGATCCCGCGCAGGACCTCGTGCTCGCCGAAGGCCTTGCGCAACCCGCGCAGTTCGAGGACCGCGGCGTCCGTACCGGACGCACCACGGGCCTCCAGGCCGGCCTCGCTCATACGGTCCCTCCGATCTGTTCGCGCCGCTGCTGGCGACGCGCGATCGCGTCCGTGACGCGGATCAGCGGCAGGCTGATCACCACGAACAGCAGCCCGGCGACGAAGTACGGCGTGAAGTTGTAGGTCTCGGCCTGCGCGATCTGGGCGGAGCGGACCGCGTCGACGGCCCCGAGGATCGACACCAGACCGACGTCCTTCTGCATCGACACGAAGTCGTTCATCAGCGCCGGGGTGACCTTGCGGATCGCCTGCGGCAGCACCACGAGCCGCAGCGTCTTGGCGTGCGAGAGTCCGAGCGACCGGGCGGCCAGGCGCTGGGAGGGGTGCACGGCCTCCATGCCGGCCCGGAGCACCTCGGCGATGTACGACGAGTAGGTCAGGGTGATCGCGATCGTGCCCCAGACCTCGGCGGGGAGCCGCGGGAACACCCCGAGCCCGGGGATGCCGTAGCCCACCAGGTAGAGCACGATGATGAGCGGCAGACCGCGGAACAGGTCCGTGTAGCCGGTCGCGAGCATCCGCAGCGGGAAGAACACCGGGTTGCGCAGGCCGCGGACGACCGCGAGCAGCGTGCCGAACACGGCGACGCCGATGGCGCTGAAGAACAGGATCCGGACGTTCAGCCAGAGGCCCAGCAGGATGTCCGGGAACGTGTCGACCGCGGTCTGCGGGTCGAAGAACGACTGCTGCACCGCCGCCCAGCCGGGGGTGTTCACGACGCCGAAGTACACGACGGCGAGCACGACCAGGGTGGAGACGACCGACACCACGACCGAGCGACGGCCACGCTGGCGGCGGTAGAGCCGACGCTCGAGCTCGACCTGGCTCGGCGCGGGTGCGGCGACCGGGGTGCCGGCCCCTGCTGGCAGGGTCATCCGGTTACTTCAGGACCGGCGTGCCGGTCTCCGACGACAGCCACTTGGTCTGCAGGTCCCGCAGGGTGCCGTCGTCGTCGAGGGTCTTCAGGGCCTTGTCGACCTTGCTCGTCAGCTCCGAGTCCTTCGGCAGGACGAAGCCGAACTGGTCGCCCTTGCCGTCGTCGGGGAACTGCGCGGACACGGTGCCGTCGTCGACCTGGGCCGAGGCCATGTAGAACGCCGTCGGCAGGTCGGTGACGATCGCGTCGATCTGCCCGGACTTGAGTGCGAGCACGGCGTCGTCGTTGGAGTTGAACACCTGCGGCGTGACCCCGAGGACGTCCTTGACGCTCGCGATGCTCGTCGAACCGGTCGCGACGCCGATCGCGTCCTGCTTGAGGGCAGCGATCGTGGTGTCGCCGGCGGCCTTCGACCCGGACGTCGTCACGACCGCCTGGGTCGTCGTGTAGTAGGCGCTCGACATGTCGACGGCCTTCTTGCGCTTCGCGTCGATCGAGAACTGCTGGACGTTGAGGTCCCAGTCCTTCGGGCCCGGCGCGATGGCGCTGTCGAAGGTGCTGCGCTTCCACACGACGTCGGACTTGCCGTAGCCCATCTCCTTCGCGACCGCGTAGGCCACGGCGGACTCGAAGCCCTTGCCGGACTGCGGCTTGTTGTCCTCGACCCAGGGCGAGTACGCCGGGTCACCGGTGGCGATCGTGAGCTTGCCGTCGGTCACGGTGCCGTCGGCGTTGCTGCTGCCCCCGGCGGAGCAGGCCGACAGGGCGAGGGCGGCGACCGCGGCGGTGGCGACGGCGAGGGTGAAGCGGAGGTGACGGGTCACGGTCGGGCCTTCGTGGGAGGGGGTGGGGGCAGGTCGAAGTGTACTTCGCGGTGGGATACCAACGCGAAACGGTGTCGCGGTGCTACTCGGCGGCGGAGTCCCCGTCGTCGGCCATCGTGAAGTCGTCGAACGAGAAGCCCGGCGACACCAGGCAGCTCAGCAGCACCTCGCCGTCGCCCGGGATCGTCCGCTGCCACACCCCGCCGCGCACGAACGCCTGCGCGTCGTTCACCCGGTCGCGCCCGGCGTCCGGGCCGAGGGTGATCGTCGCGCCGGGCTCGGGGACGTCGCCGTCACCGCCGAGCTGCAGGTCGACGGTGTCCGGCCCGTGCCACATCCAGATCTCGTCGCTCGTGACCCGGTGCCAGGCGGAGGCCTCGCCCGGGGGCAGCAGGAAGTGGATCAGGGTGGCGGCGGGACGCTCCCCCGCGGGGGTGGTGACCGTCGCCGGCGAGGTCCAGGTGCGGACGTACCAGCCGCCCTCGGGGTGCGGTTCCATGCCGAGGGCGATCGCGCGCTTCGGCACGTCGAGCCACTCGATCAGCTCACCGGTGACGGTTCGGCGTGCGGCCGTGCCGAGGTGGGGTGCGGACTCGGTCATCGTTCCTCCTGGTGCGGTGCGGGGATGTCCATGTGCGGGGAAGCCGGCTCGGTGACGACGCCCGCCGCGGCGCGGACGACCCCGCGGATCACGGTGGCGGCCGCCCGCCCGGCGCCGTCCTCGACGAGCTCGGCGAGCGCGTCCGGCACGGTCCGGGCGTCGACGTCGAAGACCGCCAGGTCGGCGCGCGCCCCGACGGCGAGGTGCCCGATGCGGTCCGACCCGACGGCGAGGCCCATCGCGTGCGCACCACCGAGGGTCGCCGCCGCGAGCAGCCGCTCGTGCAGGTCACGGTGCCCGTAGCCCTGGGCGCGGGCGATCCGGTGCAGCGCGGTGACGTCGGCCATCAGGTCGAGGGACGGCGACGACGACAGGGAGTCGGTGCCGATCGCGATCGGGCTGCCCTCGCGCAGGTAGTCGGCGACGGGCGGCGGGTCGAGGCCGATGACGGCGTTGGAGCGGGGGCACAGCGCCACCGCGGTGCCACGGGCACGCAGGAGCGCCCGGTCGGCGGCGGTCATGTACACGCCGTGGGCGATGTGGCAGTCCGGCCCGAGCACGCCGAGGCGGTCCACGAACGCGGTCGCGCTGGCACCGAAGCCCAGGGCCCGAAGCGCCCGGAACGAGGGCACGTTCGCCAGGTGCCAGTCGTTCCCGTGGCCGACGCCGTCGACCCCGTCGAGACCGGGGACCGGACCGAGGGCGGTGCGCTCCCCCTCGAACGCCGCTTCACCGAGGTGCAGGTGCAGTCGCAGACCGCGCTGCCGCACGATGTCGGGGAGCTCGAGCAGCGGGGCGACCTCGAGCGAGTACGGCGCGTGCGGGGACAGGCCGGCTCCGGGCGTCGTGGGGATCCGGTCGAGTTCGTCGAGCACCTGGTCGCGACCGTGCGACTGCCAGGCGTCGTTCTCCCAGTCCATCACCTCCCAGTACGCGATGCCGCCGAGGCCGGCGTCCTGCAGGGCGGTCGAGGCCTCGATGTCGGTGACGATGTCCGCGATGCTCGTGACACCGGCCAGGATCGACGCCCGTGCGCCTTCCGCGGCTTCGGCCCGCCAGTCGTGCGGTTCGGCGTAGTCGACGTTGAACGCTGCGGCCCAGTCCTCGAACCCGCTGTACTGCCGTTGGCCGACACTGGCCATGCCGGTGTACTGGAGGTGCGAGTGCGCGTTCACGAGTCCGGGCAGGAGCGCGCCACGCCACTGCCGCTCGGCGAAGGTCGCGCCGGACCCGGTGAGCTGGTCGATGACCCACGACCGGTCGCCGACGTGCAGGATCCGGCCGTCCTGCACGGCGACCGCGCCGTCCGCGATCGGTGGCGCCGTCATCGGGACGACGACGCGCGCCGAGTGCACCGTGACCGGGTGCTGTCGGGCGCTCACGCCGGGGCTCCGAAACGGTGCGTCCGGACGTCCGGCTCGCGGTCCGCCGGGTGTTCAGGGGGAAGGCCGGGAGGGCCGACGTACGTTCCGAAGGCGGCGAGCGCCGCGCGGGCGGTCACGTCGTCGACCGCGGGGTCGATCGGCACGACGGCACGCTCCAGCTCGTCGCCGCGCTCCAGGAGCATCCGGACGGCGCCGAGCTGCACGGCGAACGACAGGTCCATGATCTCGACCGGGTTGCCCTCGGCCGCGGTGATGTTGATGCAGCCACCGTCGTCGAGCACGATCGGTCCGCCGTCGGCCCCGGGGAACACGAACCGCTCGGCCTTCGGCCCCACGTCCTGGCGGCGGGCCCCGGCGGCGAGCGCGTCGTCGACGGCGATCTCCTGGTCGACCCCACCGGCGACGGCGAGGACCGCACCGTCCGCGCAGGCACGGAGCACCTCGAGGTCGATGGTGTCCGGCACCCCGGTGGCGCTCATCACGAGGTCGGCGTCGCGCACCGCCTCGACGAGCGGGGCCACGGCGTACCCGGCGAAGCGCGCCTGCAGGGCGCGGACCGGGTCGGTCTCGGCGACCGTCACCCGGAACCCGAGGGCGGTGAGCACCAGGGCGACCCCCTCGCCGACGTGCCCGAACCCGGCGACGACCGCCGCGCCTCCCGGCATCGCCCGGTGTGTGCCGGACGCGAGCCCGTCGACCAGGTCGAGCACCGCGAACACCGTCGACTGCCCGGTGCCGTACCGGTTGTCGAAGAACGTCTTGGTGCGGGCGTCGTTCACCGCGATCACCGGGATGCCGAGTTCGCCGCGCGCTGCCAGCACACGCAGGGGCCGCAGGCCGCTCGTGGTCTCCTCGGCGGCGCCGAGCATCGTCGGCAGCAGGTCGGGGCGTTCCTGGTGGGCGAGCCGGATGACGTGCGAGCCGTCGTCGAGCAGGATGTGCGGCGCGGTGTCGAGCATCGCGAGGGCCAGCTGCTTCTGCTCGGGGAGCGTCGCCGTGCTGCTCGCGAAGACCGTCAGTCCGGCCGACCGCAGTGCGTCGGCGACGGCGTCGTCGGTCTCGTCGGCGTGGGCGTAGACGACGACCTCGGCACCGGCGTCACGGAGCAGCAGGCTCAGCACGGCCGTCTTGGGCTCGAGGAACATCGCGACGCCGATGCGTGTGCCGCGCAGGAGTCCGCCGTCACGGAGTTCCGCGGCGACCGAGCGGGCGACCGGCATGGACCGTCGTGCCCAGCGCAGGCGTGCGTCCGCTGCGGGGTCATCCTCGGGGTCGCGGCCGGTGGAGACGAGGAAGACGTCGTCGGACAGCATCGGGACGGCGAGCACGCCGGGGCGGGCAGGTGCGACGGGGCCGAAGGCGTCCTCGTCGACGGCGGGCAGGTACCGGCCGGCGTCGATGACGATCAGGGTGGTGCCGCGCGGGCGGTCGGCGGCCTGCTCGACGGCGGGGGTCGACTCCTCGGGCGTGCCGAGGCACCAGAGCTGGTCGACGAGGTCGGACGGGTGCTGCCGGTGCTGGTGTTGGTGGTTGGGCTGCTCGGCCTCGCGCGCGCCGAGTGCGGTCAGCAGGTGCCGCAGTGTCGCGGCGTCCCGGGGGTCACCGCCGACGATGCGGAACCGGCGGGCGGCGACGAGCAGGTTGGTCGCGGCGGCGAAGCGCCGGACGGCCACCGATGCCCAGGCCAGCGTCGCGGGGTCGGGTGCTGGCGGCATGTGCCAATCGTAGGGCGAGCGGGGCGCGGGTCCGGCGGCGCTCCGGGAATGCCCGGGGGCGCTCCGACGTACTCTCTGCACATGAGCGATGCGACGACTGCCCCCGACCGCGTGACCATGTTCGGTGCCGACTGGTGCCGCGACTGCCGTCGGTCCAAGGCTCTGCTCGACACCCTCGGCGTGGACTACGAGTACGTCGACGTGGAGCAGGACCTGTCCGCGGCCGACCGTGCCGAGGCCATCAGCGGCCGGAAGAACATCCCCGTCGTGGTGCTGCCCAACGGCAAGCACTTCGTCGAGCCGTCCGACGCCGAGCTGCGAGCAGAGCTCGAGGCCTCCGGGGTCGTCTGATCGCCACTGGCCGCTGCGACTCCACGCGCCCAGCGACACCTCACGGGCACTGTGGCGCGTGAGGTGTCGCTGAGCGCGAGAGATCGCCGCGTCGGCACCCCGAGCGGACATCGGATGAATCGGGCATCATGAGCGCGTGATCATCGACGCTCACCACCACCTCTGGGATCCCGCCGACCGGCCGTACCCCTGGATGGACGACTCGGTCGCTCCGATCCGCCGCCGGTTCGACGTGGACGACCTCCGCGCCGCCGCCCGGAGCGCCGACGTCACCCGGACGATCGTCGTGCAGGCCGTGCACGACCCCGGCGAGACCGCCTGGCTCCTCGAGCAGCCCGAGCCGGTCGCCGGGGTCGTCGGATGGGTGGACCTGACCGCCCCGGACGTCGTCGACCGCATCGCCGCAATGATCGCGGGGTCCGGCGGAGACCGGGCGGCCAGCAGCCGGCTGGCGGGCAATCGGCCGGCCAGCAGCCGGCTGGTGGGCGATCGGCCGGCCAGCACCCGCCTGGTCGGCATCCGCCACCAGGCGCACGACGAACCGGACCCGGACTGGCTCGCCCGCCCCGAGGTCGTTCGCGGGGTCCGTGCGGTGGCCGCCGCCGGCCTGGTGTTCGACGTGCTCGTCCGAGCGCGTGAGCATCGCGCTGCCCTCGCGCTGCTCGACGCCGTGCCCGAGGGATCGTTCGTCCTCGACCACGCCGGCAAACCCGACATCGCGGGCGGGGATCCCGGGTGGGTGAGCCGGATCGACGACTTCGCCGCGCGTCCGAACGTGGCCTGCAAGGTGTCCGGACTGTTCACCGAGGCCGGACCGGAGTGGCGACGGCAGCCCGTCGACCGGTACGTCCGTGCGGTGGTCGAGCGGTTCGGCCCGGATCGGTCGCTGTTCGGGTCGGACTGGCCCGTCTCGACGCTCGCCACGACCTACGACGACGTGGTGCGGCGGACCACCGACGCGCTGGCCGACCTGACCCGGGACGAACGGCAGTCGGTGCTGAGCGGGACGGCGGAGCGCACGTACCTGCATGGGAGGACCCTCAGCACCCGCGACCTTGTCGGCGACCCGGACCAGACATAGGATGTCTCTGGTTGCGCCGGTGCAGCCGGAGAGCGAGGAACGATGCAGTTCGCACGACTCGGCCCCGCGGGCGGCGAGATCCCCGTCGCGGTCGACACCGATGGCGAGGTCCTCGACCTCCGCCCGATCACGACCGACATCGGCGGGGCCTTCCTGGCGTCCGACCCGGTCGCCCGCGTCCGGCACGCGCGGAGCGCCGGGGACCTCCGAGCGCTGCCCGGCGCCGAGGGTCTCCGCCGCGGTGCACCGGTGGCCCGCCCCGGCAAGGTCGTCTGCATCGGCCTGAACTACCGCGACCACGCCGCCGAGACCGGCGCCGAGATCCCGACCGAGCCGATCGTGTTCATGAAGGACCCGATGACGGTGATCGGCCCGGACGACGAGGTCCTGATCCCACGCGGTAGCGAGAAGACCGACTGGGAGATCGAACTCGCCGTCGTCATCGGGCAGACCGCCCGCTACTGCGAATCCGACGAGGCCGCGAGCGCCTGCATCGCCGGCTACGCCATCGCGAACGACGTCTCCGAACGGGCCTTCCAGCTCGAGCGCGGCGGGCAGTGGGACAAGGGGAAGTCCTGCGAGACGTTCAACCCGCTCGGCCCGTGGCTGGTCACCCCCGACCAGGTCGACCCGGCGGCGCTCGCACTCCGGCTCACCGTCAACGGCGAGGTGCGGCAGGACGGCACCACCGCCGACATGATCTTCCGACCCGTCGAGATCGTCCGGTACCTGTCGCAGTTCATGGTGCTGTACCCGGGCGACGTCATCAGCACCGGCACCCCGGCCGGGGTCGCCCTGGCCGGACACGCGCCGTACCTGCAGCCCGGCGACGTGGTCGAACTCACCGCCGACGGGCTCGGCTCGCAGCGCCAGACAGTGGGAGCAGCCTGATGGACGACACGACCGCCCAGACCGGCACGACGGGGACGCCCGGCACCCACGCGGGTCTCCGCGCGATCGTCACCGGTGGTGCCTCCGGCATCGGCGCGGCCATCGCGGCCGCCCTGCACGAGCGGGGCGCAGCGGTCGCCGTGCTCGACCTGCAACCGTCCGCCGCCGAGGGACTCGTCTCCGTCACCTGCGACGTGTCGTCCGACGAGTCCGTCCGTGCCGCCGTCGCGTCGGCCGTCGACCAGCTCGGCGGTCTCGACGTGCTCGTCAACAACGCCGGCATCGGCGCCCAGGGAACGGTCGAGGACAACTCCGACGACGAGTGGCGCCGCGTGTACGAGGTCAACGTGCTCGGCGCCGTGCGCCTGTCCCGCGCCGCGCTCCCCCACCTCCGAGCGTCGGACAGCGCGAGCATCGTCAACACGTGCTCCGTCGCGGCCACGGCCGGACTGCCCCAGCGGGCGCTCTACTCCGCCACGAAGGGGGCGATCTCCGCGCTCACCCGCGCGATGGCCGCCGACCACGTCCGCGAGGGCATCCGCGTCAACGCCGTCAACCCCGGCACCGCCGACACCCCGTGGATCGCGCGACTCCTGTCGTCCGCGGACGACCCGGCCGCCGAACGCGCCGCGCTCGAGGCACGCCAGCCGCACGGACGCCTGGTGCAGGCGGCGGAGGTCGCCGAGGCGGTCGCCTACCTGACGAGCCCGCTCGCCCGGTCGACGACGGGCGTCGAGCTGGCGGTCGACGGCGGGATGCAGGCACTCCGGCTGCGGCCGGCCTGATGGTCGTCCCGCGGCTCCGCCGCACCGGCCTGGAGGCCCGTCCCGGGTATCGTCGGGACGTCCCGTCGCGCACGCGGCCGGGTCCACAGGAGGTGGTGACGTGGCGTCGTTGACCGACGATGCGATCGCACGCATCCAGCAGATGATCGTGAGCGGTGAGCTCCAACCCGGCCAGCGCCTCCCGCCCGAGAAGGAGCTGAGCGAGTCGCTCGGACTGTCCCGCAACAGCCTCCGTGAAGCGGTGAAAGCGCTCGAACTGATCCGCGTGCTCGACGTCCGACGGGGCGACGGCACCTACGTGACGTCGCTCGAACCGGGCGTCCTGCTCGAGGCGGTGTCGTTCGTCGTCGACATGCACCACGACCGGTCGCTCGTCGACCTGCTCGAGGTGCGCCGCATCCTGGAACCGGCGTCCGCCGTCCTGGCGACGGCCCGTGCCACGGAGCAGCAGATCGACGAGCTCGCGACCCTGATGCAGTCCGTCGGCGAGGACACCGGCGTCGAGGACCTCGTCGCTCACGACCTGCTGTTCCACTCGACCATCGCGGGCATCGGCGGCAACCAGTACCTGTCCGGGCTGCTCGACGCACTGTCGAGCAAGACGGTGCGGGTGCGGGTGTGGCGCGGACTGACGCAGAACGGCTCGGTGCAGCGGACCCTCGACGAGCACGCGGCCATCGTCGACGCCATCCGGCGCCGGGATCCGCAGCTCGTGCAGGCCCTCGTCGTGTCCCACGTCGAAGGTGTCGAGCGCTGGTTGCGGCGCTCCCTCGACTGAACCCGACAATCCTCCCAGGAACCTCGGAGTTGTGTCGGTCCTCGGCCCTGACTCCGGCAACCATGCCGCGGCAACCGCACCCACGAGGAGGACACCGTGCTCGGTCTCATCATCAGCTTGATCATCATCGGACTCATCGCCGGCGCTCTCGCCCGGCTCATCATCCCCGGCAAGCAGAACATCGGCATCCTCATGACGATCGTCCTGGGCATCGTCGGCTCGTTCGTCGGCGGGTTCCTCGGGTTCCTGATCTTCCAGCACGACCCGATGGACGGCTTCTTCCAGCCCGCCGGCATCATCGGCTCGATCATCGGCGCCATCATCGTGCTGTTCATCTACACGCGCGTCGCCGGCCGCGGTTCGCGCCGCTAGGCACCACGCTGCCGGTCCGACCGGCGCACCACCGAAGTCACCCCGAACCACGCAACGACGTGGTTCGGGGTGACTTTCGTCGTACGTGGCGTCACATCGCGAGCAGGCCCGCAGCACGCAGGTCGCCCCAGAGCGCCTCGGGCACGTCGGCCGCAGCCCGAGCGACGTTCGAGCGCACCTGGTCGGCGGACTGCACCCCGAGCGCGATCGCCGCGACCGCCGGGGCCCGACGCGGGAACGCCAGCGCGGCTTCGGGCAGCGTGACCCCGTGGCGCTCGCAGACGTCGGCGATGGAATTCGCCCGCGCGAGCAGCTGCGCGGAGGCCTCGGCGTAGTCGTAGGTCGCCCCCGCCGAAGGGCGCTCCTGCCCGAGCAGCCCCGAGTTGTAGACGCCGACCGCCACGACCGCGACGCCCAGCGACGCGCACCGGTCGACGAGCGCCGCCGCCGGTTGCTCGAGCAGGGTGTACCGCCCGGCGAGCATGACGACGTCGCAGAGCCCGGTGTCGACGGCCGCCGACAGCGCCTCGACGGAGTTCGACCCGACGCCGACCGCCCGCACGACGTCCTCGTCGCGGAGCTCGGCGAGCGTCGGCAGCGCCTGGGTCAGACCGTCGGTGAGCGAGTACACGTCCGGGTCGTGCAGGTAGGCGACGTCGACGTGGTCGAGCCCGAGGCGGCCGAGCGACTCGTCGAGCGAGCGCCGCACGCCCGACGGCGACGGGTCCCACTGCCGCACGGTGTCGTCCGGCACCGCGAAGCCCCCGGACGCCAGGTCGTCGCCGTCACCGCGCCCGGGCACGAGCACCCGCCCGACCTTCGTCGACACGAGGAACTCCGTCCGGGGGCGTCCGGCGAGCGCCGCACCGAGCCGCCGTTCGGACAGGCCCAGGCCGTAGTGCGGGGCGGTGTCGAACCCGCGGACGCCGGCGTCCCACGCGGCGTCAACCGTGGCGCGGGCGTCGGCGTCGGACACCGGACGGAGCAGGTTGCCGATGCCGGCCCCGCCGAACCAGAACGGGCCACGGTCCAGGTCGAGATCGGTCACGGGTCCACCTGGTCCACGTGGTGCACCTGGTCCGCCAGCGACCAGACCCGTGGGACCCCGTCGTCGTCGCCCGAGTAGTCGTCGTCCGCCTCGAGCAGCGGGTTGATCGTCTCCTGCCACTCGGCGTTGACCGGGTCGTCGGCGAGCGCCCGGCGCATCGCCCGGTGGTCCTCGACCTCGATCAGGTGGACCAGGTCGAGCCCGTCCCGCCAGATCGTCCAGTCGTGCACGCCAGCCTCGCGCAGTCGCGCCGCGAGCGCGGGCGGGACCGAGGCGTGCACGGTGTCGTACGCCGCCTCGTTCCCGGCCCGCAGTCGCGTCCGCGTCAGGATCCGCTGCATCAGTCGCGCAGGAACAGCTCGACGACGGGCACGGCGACGTCGGGCCGCACGATCGGCAGCGTCAGGGTGAGCGTGCCGGCGGGCTGACCGCCGAGCCCGGTGTTCTGCGCCCGGGTGCCCGGCGGGATCTCGCGGAAGTGGATCTCCGATGCGTCGTTGAGCAGCTGCGCGTACGCCACCCGGCCGGCGAGGTCGGGCAGGTGCACGTGCTCGAACGGCCACGCGAACAGGTGCAGGTACAGGCGGTTGCCGTTCTGCGTGTAGACGGTGTTCCGCGGGGCGACGAACCGCGACGGCCCCGCCCCGTACACCGAGCGAGCGTGCTGGTGCATCCACGTCCCGATGCCGTCGAGCGTCTGCCGCGAGACCCCGTCGAACTCACCGCGACCGGTCGGGCCGATGTTGAGCAGCATGTTCCCGTTGTTCGAGACGCCGTCGACGAGCATGCGGACGAGCAGGTCGACCGGCTTCAGGTTCAGGTTGTCGCGGTCGTAGCCCCACGAGCCGTTCAGCGTCTGGCAGGCCTCCCACGGCACCGGGACGCCGTCGACCTCCATCGGCTTGTCGGGCTGGTACTGCTCGGGCGTGACCAGGTCACCGGGGATGTCGAGCCGGTCGTTCACGATGATGCCGGGCTGCAGTCGCTTCGTCAGCGCCATGAGCTCCTCGGATCCCCACTCGTCCCGGCCCTTGCCGCCCCAGATGTCCTCGTGGTCGTTGTCCCGGTACGAGAAGTCGTAGAACAGGTAGTCGATCTGCCCGTAGTCGGTGAGCAGCTCCTCGACCTGACCGTGGAGGTACTCGCGGTAGCGCGACATGTCGCGGCCCTCGTTGAACGCCTCGATCTCCTCCGGCGAGTCGTCGCGCCGGGGGTGCACGCCGTCGACGGTGAAGTCCGGGTGGTGCCAGTCGATGAGCGAGTGGTAGAAGCCGACCCGCAGCCCCTCGGCACGGACGGCGTCGACGAACTCGCGCACGATGTCACGGCCGAACGGGGTGTTCGTGGACTTGTAGTCGGTCAGGGCGGTGTCCCACAGGCAGAAGCCCTCGTGGTGCTTCGTGGTGAGGACGACGTACTTCATCCCCGCCTGCCGTGCCCGACGTGCCCAGTCCGCGGCGTCGAACAGGTCCGGGTCGAAGTGGTCGAAGTACTTCTGGTAGTCCTCGTCGGTGATCCGTTCGCGGTTCTTCACCCACTCGTGCCGTGCCGGCAGGGCGTACAGCCCCCAGTGGATGAACATGCCGAACCGGTCGTGGGAGAACCACGCGGGGAACCCCGCGGAGTCGGTCGCGGTCTGCGGCTCGGCAGGTGCGGTGATGGTCATGAGGCCAGTGTTCCTTTCAGTGGAGGACGAGAGGGTGACGGTCGGCGGTGTCACCGGCCGCCGAGACCGCTGGTGACGATCCCCTTGACGAGGTGCTTCTGGAGCAGGATCAGCAGGACCACCGTGGGCAGCATCGAGATCACCGAGGCCGCCATCACGAGGTTCCACTCGGAGCCCTGCTGCCCGAAGAACTGCTGCAGGCCGAGCGGGATGGTGCCACGGGCCTCGACGTCGTTGACGATGACGAGCGGCCAGAGGAACGAGTTCCAGTACGCGATGAACGAGAACACGGCGAGGACCGCCATCGTCGGTCGGGCCAGCGGGAGCATCACCGAGAAGAACGTCCGGATCGCTCCGGCACCGTCCACCCGGGCGGCGTCGTCGAGCTCCTGCGGCACGGTGAGGAAGAACTGCCGCACCAGGAACGCGCCGAGTGCCGTGAACGCCCACGGGATGATGAGCGCCTGGAACGTGTCGACCCACCCGAAGCCCTGCATCATCACGTACATCGGGATGACGAGGACGTCCTGCGGGATCATCAGCGTCGCCAGGAACAGGACGAACACCGTGTTCCGGCCGCGCCACCGCAGTCGCGAGAACGCGTAGCCGGACAGCACCGCGACGGCGACGTTGATCGCCGTGCCGGCCGCGGCGACGAAGACGCCGTTCAGGATGAACCGGGCGAACGGCAGGTACGTGAACGCCTGTGCGTAGTTGCCCCACTCGATGGACGAGCCCCAGAGCGTCGGCGGGGTCGTGAACACGTCGGCCGACGGCTTCAGGCTCGTCGCCACCATGTAGATGAGCGGCGAGACGAACAGCAGGGCCACCAGGCAGAGCAGCACGTAGCCCACCGCGCGGCGCACCCGGCCGGTCTGCCGGTGCGTGCGGGGCAGCGCCCGCGGGTTGATCGTCCGGTTGGACGAGGTCAGCTCACTCATAGTGCACCCACCGCTTCTGTCCGAGGAACTGGATGGCCGTGATGCCGAGGATGATGACGAACAGCACCCACGCCCCGGCCGATGCGAGTCCGAGCTGCTGGGTCTGGAACCCCGTGTTGTAGATGTACTGCACCAGGGTCTCGGTGGCGGTGCCGGGGCCGCCCTTCGTCAGGACGAACGGCTGCACGAACACCTGGAACGAGGTGATCAGGGTCATCATCGTCGCGAAGAAGATCGACGGCGAGATGAGCGGGAACTTGATCCGCCAGAACATCTGCCAGGCGTTCGCCCCGTCGAGCTGCGCAGCCTCGATCTGGTTCTCCGGCACCGAGTCGAGCGCCGCCGAGAAGATCAGCATGTTGTAGCCGAACCCCTGCCAGACGCTCATCGCGACGACGGCGAGCATCGCCCAGTTGTCGTCGGCCAGGAAGTTCGGTGCGTTCACGCCGACGGTCGACTGCAGCGTCGCGTCGATGGCACCGCCCGGCTGGTACAGCATCCGCCAGACGACGACGTTCGCGACGATCGGCGTGATGGTCGGGATGAAGAACAGCACGCGGAAGACGTGCCGGTGGCGGATCTTCGGCGTCAGCCAGGCCGCGAGGCCGAGGGACACGACCAGGTTGAGCGGCACGTAGAGCACGACGAACAGCACGGTGTTCAGCGTCACGGTGCGGAAGATCGGGTCGGAGAACAGCTGCGCGTAGTTCGACAGGCCGGCCCACGAGCGTTCGCCGAGCATCGGCCAGTTCATGAAGCTCACGACGAGCGACGCGAGGATCGGGAACGCCGTGAACACGACGAGGCCGATCGAGTGCGGAGCGGCGAAGGCGGCGCCCCACCAGGAGCGGCGGCCGAGCTCGGCGTCGGCGCCGCTGTCCTTCCGGCGCGGGGCCGCGCCGGTCGCGACCGCGACCGCGGGGGCGGGCAGCGCCGCCTCGGCGGGTGGGTCCTGGATGGTGGTCATGCGACGACCTCCTCGTCGTTCGCGCGGTCCTGGTCAGGGGATGGGACAGGCCGGGAGGCGCGGGGCGGGGTCCACCCGCGCCTCCCGTCCGTCAGGGGTGACGCCCGTCACTGCGAGCCGAGCTGGCTCGCGATGGACGACATCGTCTCCTTGCCGGAGGTCTGTCCGTTCACCGCCTGCAGGGCGTACTGCGCGAAGAGCTGGTTGAGCTGGTCGCTCTGCTTGTTGCCGGGCAACGGGGTGGCGTTCTCGAGTCCGGTCTTCAGGGCGTCCTCGACCCCGTCGATGCCGGCGTTGTCGTACCAGGCCTGCTGCGCCGCGGTGCGTGCCGGGAAGGCGCGACCCTGCTCGGCGAGTGAGGTGAGCGTGGCCTCGTTCGTCATCGTGGTGATGGCCTTGAACGCCTGCTCGGGGTACTTGCACTGCTTCGAGATGCCGAAGCCCGACCCGGCGGCGAACGAGCTGGGGCCGTCCGTGCCCGAGGGGATCGTCGTGATGCCGAGGTCGAACTTGACCTTGGCCTTCTGGCTGATGATCGACCAGGGGCCGTCGCTGTACATCGCCACGTCACCGGACACGAACGCGTTGTCGTCGGTGGACCCGTCGGTGCTCGCCTGTGTGGCGTAGCCGTCCTTCACGAGGCCGCCGATCCAGTCGAGACCCTCGGCGAACTCCGCGTTCGAGGCGTCGAGCGTGCCGTCGGCATCGATCACCCGGCCGCCGTTGTAGCCGAGGATCATCGACTCCAGGGGGATGTCCTCCACGCTCGTGCCCCAGATCGGCGTGCCCGCGGCCTTGAGCTCCTTCGCAGCATCCTCGAACTCGTCGACCGTCCAGCCCGGCTTCGGCTCGTCGACGCCCGCCTTCTCGAAGATGTCCTTGTTGTAGAACATGACCATGGGGCCGGTGTCGTACGGCAGCCCGTAGAGCTTGCCGTCGACCTTCATGCCGTCGAGCCCGGTCTGGTCGTACTCGCCCAGGTCGAGGTCGGCCTGCTTCGCCATGTCGTCGATCGGCACGAGCACGTCCGTGTAGTTCGCGGCGCGGAGCGACTGGATGCTCACGATGCAGGGTGCGGTGCCGGTGGACAGCTGGGTGCGGAGCTTGGTCCAGTAGTCGTTGAAGGGTGAGCCCTGGATCGAGACGTCCACGTCGTCGTCGGTCTTGACCGTGTCGGCGACCTTCTGCCACGCGGCCTTGTCCTCCTTCCCGGCGATCCACATGGCCCAGGTGAGGGAGTCCTTCGACTGGCCGTCGCTGGCGTTGCTGCCAGCGGAACAGCCGGTGAGCACGAGCACGGCAGCTGCTGCTGCCGCCAGCCCGGCGGTGCGTCGTCGTTGCATCGGTGTCTCCACTTCGTCGTGGTGATGGGGTGTGCGGTGGGGTGTTCAGGCGACCCGGACGGCGTCCGGGACCCGATCGGGATCGGACTCGGCCCAGACCGGGCCGTCCGGGAACGCGTGGGTGGTCAGGGTGTCGGCGAGCATCTCGGTGCCGGCGCCGGGCGTGGTCGGCGGCCAGTAGCGGCCGTCGTGGACGTCGACCGGGGTCACGAAGTGCTCGTGCAGGTGGTCGACGAACTCGATGCACCGGGTGTCGAGGTCACCGGTCAGGGCGACCGCGTCGAACATCGACAGGTGCTGCACCGCCTCGCACAGGCCCACGCCGCCGGCGTGCGGGCAGACGCGGACCCCGTGCTTGGCGGCGAGGAGCAGGATCGCCAGGTTCTCGTTCACCCCGGCGACCCGGGTGGCGTCGATCTGCAGCACCGACATCGACCCGGCTTGGATCAGCTGCTTCGCGATCACCCGGTTCGCCATGTGCTCCCCCGTCGCGACCGGGATCGGGGCGATGCGCCGGGCGATCTCGGCGTGGGCGAGGATGTCGTCCGGGCTCGTCGGCTCCTCGACCCACGCGACGTCGAAGGGGCGGAGCCGGTCGATCCACGCCACGGCCTCGTCGACGTCCCAGCGCTGGTTCGCGTCGATCGCGATCCGGACGTCCGGGCCGACGGTGGCGCGGGCGATGCCCATCCGTCGGACGTCCTCGTCGACGTCGCCGCCGACCTTCAGCTTGATCTGGGTGAACCCGTCGTCCACGGCTTCCCGGCACAGCCGCGCGAGCTTCTCGTCGTCGTAGCCGAGCCAGCCCGGGGTCGTCGTGTAGGCACGGTAGCCCGCACGCTCCAGGCGCGCTCGACGTTCGGCACGCATCGGTTCGGCGGCGCGGAACAGTTCGAGCGCCTCGGCCGGGGTGATCGCGTCGGTCAGGTACCGGAAGTCCACCAGGTCGACGAGCTCCTCGGGGCGCAGGTCGGCGAGCAGGGCCCACAGCGGCTGCCCCGCACGCTTCGCCCGGAGGTCCCACAGGGCGTTCACCACGGCGCCGATCGCCATGTGCATGACGCCCTTCTCCGGCCCGAGCCACCGCAGCTGCGAGTCGTGCACCATCGCGCGCCAGGTGCCGCCCATGTCGGCGAGGACCGCCTCGGCATCGGCGCCGACGACGTGCCCACGGAGGGCTGCGATCGCCGACTCCTGCACCTCGTTGCCGCGGCCGATGGTGAAGACGAAGCCGGTGCCGACCAGGCCGTCGAGCGCGTCGGTGGTGAGCTCGACGTAGGCGGCGGAGTAGTCGGGTGCGGGGTTCATGGCGTCGGACCCGTCGTGCTCTCGCGAGGTCGGGAACCGGATGTCGTGCACGTGCAGACCGGTGATGCGGCTCATCTGTGTCTCCTGCCGTCCGGTCTCCGTCGACCGAACGGTGCAATCAAAACATCCGATGTCTTGCGCGTCAAGAGCCTTGTTCTTGCGGTTCTGGCGAAAGTGGCCGCCCAACCGTCCGATGACTGCGCGACCGACGGCGTGGACGCGACAGCGGCCTGGAGGCGCGGTGCGGGTCCGCCCCGCACCGCGCCTCCAGACCGTGGTCGCCCCGCGCCGGGGCGACGCGATGGTCACGCTGGTCAGGCGGTGGCGAGCCGCCCCATCTCGGCGACGACCGCGCGCAGCCGCGCAGCGAGCTCGTCGCGCGAGCCGTCCGCCGACCGGTGGGCGGACTCGATCACGGCGGCCATCACGAGGGTGGTCCCGGTCCGCGCGGTGTCCTCGTCGACGCGCTCGGCGGCGACCGCCAGCACGGTCTGCCGCGCGTGCGCCATCCACTGCATCATCGCCGGGACCATCTCGGGGCGGGCTCGGACGAGCTCCTTCATGCGCCGGCGGTCCTGCGGCAGGGTGACCGTGTGCGCGACGAGGTCGCAGAGGTCCGACACGAGCGGCCCGGTGGAACCGAGGAACGCTGCGCGCGCCACGTCCGGGACCGTCGTCGCCGGCAGTCCGAGGGCTGCTTCGGCCTTCGACGGGAAGTAGTTGAAGAACGTCCGCGGGGAGACCCCGGCGTCCGCGCAGATCTGCTCGACCGTCACCCCGGCGAGCCCGTGGTCGGTGACCAGGGCGAGTGCCGACCGATGGATGGCCGACCGGGTCTGCTGCTTCTTGCGCTCCCGCAGGCCGCAGTCGCTCGCGACGAGGTCCTCGGTGGTGGTGGGCTGGTGCACGTGTTGCGCTCCGTCCTGCTCTCGGGTCCGTGCGACGCCGGGCCTCCGCGTCGTGTGACGGGGAGGCCCGGCGTGGTTCAGACCTGCGACCGACCGCCCTGGACGGGGATCGAACCGGTGACCGGGGCGGTGGGCGAGCCCATCGTGTCCGCGGCCCGCACGGCCTGCGCCTCGAGGTCGTCGGCGGTGCCGGCGTCGTCCGCCTGTTCCTGCAGGGCCGAGCTCTTGCGGAGCGGCGGCGCCTTGAAGAAGAAGCTCAGGACGAACGCGAGCAGGATCACCGCGAAGCCGACCCAGTAGACGGTCACGGCCGAGGCGTTGAACCCGGACATGAACGGCCGGGTCAGGGCTGCGTCCGCACCGTTGAGGTACGACGTGTCGCTCGTCTCGGCGTTCGAGTCGCTCGAGTCGTTCGCGCCCTTGTCGATCTGCTTCGACAGCTCCGGTGCGAGCTGGTCCACCCAGTAGGTGCGCTGCCCCGAGTCGGACCAGTCGACGACGAGCCGGCCGTCCTGCACGCTCGCGTGCGCCTTGTCGGCGGCGGCGGTGAGCGCCTGCTGCTGCACGGCATCGGGAGCCCCGGCAGTGGCCTGGGTCACCTGGTCGGTGGCGGTGTCGAGTCCGGACTGCACCTGCTGCTGGAGCGGGGTGACGATCGGGTTCCAGATCTGGTCCATGACGCCCTGGTTCGCCTTCGCGCTGGCGATCTCCGGGTCGAGCGCCGCACTGAGGGCGGGCTTCAGGTTCGACTCGTCCGCCGTGGCGTGCAGGATGTTCGTCGGCATGAGCGAGAACAGGACGGACAGCAGGACGGCGGTACCGAGCGTGCCACCGATCTGGCGGAAGAACGTGGCGGACGAGGTCGCCACACCCATGTCGCGCGGCTCCACCGAGTTCTGCGATGCCAGGGTGATGCTCTGCATGAGCTGGCCGAGTCCGAGACCGATCAGGAACATGCCGATCATCAGGAACCACAGCGGCTTGTCGATCGTCATGAAGGTCAGGACGACGTAGCCGAGCGACACCAGGGCGGTGCCGATGACCGGGAAGATCCGGTAGCGGCCGGTGCGCGCCACGATCTGCCCCGAGGCGATCGAGGCGATCATCAGGCCACCGATCATCGGCAGCGTCGCGAAGCCGGACTCGGTCGGCGTCAGGCCGGTGACGATCTGCAGGTAGAGCGGGATGGTGAGCATCGCGCCGAACATCGCGAAGCCGACCAGGAAGCCCAGGATGGTCGCCATCGAGAACGTGCTCGAGCGGAAGAGCTTGAGCGGGATGATCGCGTCGTCCTGCATGCGGGTCTCGATCACCAGGAAGGCGACGAGGCCGAGCGCACCGATGACGTAGCAGGCGATCGCGCTGGCCGAACCCCAGCCCCACGTGCGGCCCTGCTCCGCGACGAGGAGCAGCGGGGCGAGCGTGACGATGACCGAGGTCGCGCCCCACCAGTCGATGCGCGGCTTGGCCTTGGCCTCGCCGAACTTCGGCAGGTGCAGGAACGCGATCACCATGAGGAGCGCGGCGACGCCGATCGGCACGTTGATCAGGAAGACCCAGCGCCAGCCGGTGATGCCGACGATCGAGCTCGCACCGGCGAACAGTCCACCGATCAGCGGGCCGATCACGGACGAGATGCCGAAGACCGCCAGGAAGTAGCCCTGGTACTTCGCGCGCTCACGAGGCGCGAGGATGTCGCCCATGATCGCGAGCGGGAGCGACATCAGCGCACCGGCACCGATGCCCTGGAACGCGCGGAAGGCGGCGAGCATGGTCATCGACGTCGACAGGGTCGAGAGCAGCGACCCGAGGATGAAGACCGCGATGCCGAAGATGTAGAGCGGGCGACGGCCGAAGACGTCGGAGAGCTTGCCGTAGATCGGCGTGGTGATGGTCGACGCGATCAGGTAGGCCGTCGTGACCCAGGCCTGCTGGTCGAGGCCGTGCAGGTCGTCACCGATCGTGCGGATCGCCGTGCCGACGATGGTCTGGTCGAGGGACGACAGGAACATGCCCGCCATCAGGCCGTAGATGACGAGCAGGATCTGGCGGTGCGACATGATCGGCTTGCCCGGCGTGCTCGCCGGGGAGTCCTGTCGTCCGCGCGACACCTCGACGGGTGCGGTGGCAGTGGACATGCGGAGTTCCTCACAGGGGATGTGGCGTGGTGGTCGTCGGCCTGGTCGGGACCCCGAACGGGTGTCAACCTTGCAGGCTCTGCAACTTTACACCGCCAGCACCTTTGCTGCCAACGCAAAGTTGCCGACCGTGCACGTTCGTGTACGGGTTCTCAGGTAGCGTCGGCGCATGGGGCGAACTACCTGGACCGATGTACCGACGACGCTGCGGCAGCAGGTGGAGGGGGTGCTGGGCGGTCCGGTCTTGACCGCCGAGTCCCAGGCGAGCGGGTGGTCTCCCGGCAGCGCCGACCGGGTGACGACCGCGGCGGGACGACGGGCGTTCTTGAAGACCGTGTCACGCTCGCGCAACGAGGCAGCCCTCGAGCTGCACCGCCGCGAGGCCGCGGTCATGGCCCAGCTGCCGACCACCGTGCAGGCGCCACGGCTGCTCGACGCGCTGCACGCCACGGTCGACGGCGACGACTGGGTCGCGCTCGTGCTCGAGGACGTCGCAGGGCAGCACCCGGGCCGGCACCTCGACGGATCGGACACGACGGCCGTGCTCGACGCGCTCCACACACTGCCGCCCGCGACCGATGGGCTGGCGACGCTCCCCCGCATCGCCGAGGACCTGCGCGGTGAGTTCGGCGCCTGGGACCGGATGCTGGCCGACGACGCGGACGCCGCCCGCGTCGCCGAGGTCGTCCCGCCGCACGTCCTCGACGCCGGCCCCGCGATCGCCCGCGCGGCATCCGGGGCAGCGGCACTCGTCGACGGCGAACACCTCGTGCACGCCGACTGCCGAGCGGACAACCTGCTCGTCGACGACGCCGGGCTCGTCTGGGTGGTCGACTGGCCCTGGGCGAGCGTGGGCGCGCACTGGCTCGACCCGCTGACCTACCTGCTCGACACGCTCGTCCGCGGTGAGGACGCCGACGTCGAACACCACCTCGCCACGCACCCGGTCTTCGCCGGGGTACCCGCCACCACGATCGACGCCGTGCTGGCCGGGCTCGCCGGGCTGTTCTTCGAGCACGCCCTGCCCCCGGCGCCGCCGAACATGCCCACGATCCGCGACTTCCAGCGTCGCGAGGGCGTGGCCGCCGCCGACTGGTTGCTCCGGCGCTGGGCCGACTGACAGCGCGCCCGCCCGAGCGGGGGACGCGTCTGTCCAGGGAGCGCAGCGCACCGGAGCGTACGGTCCACCGCATGACTGATGAGCACCGCACCCCGCGTCCCGAAGACGACGCCGCGCGCCTCGGTCTCGTCGTCGTCGGAGAGGCAGCAGCCCTGCAGTCCGGCGACGAGGCGGCACTGGACGCGAGCGAGCAGAACATCCGCGACACGATCGACGAGCTGGTCGACGAGCCCCTGACCCCGCGGCAGGAGGAGGTCGTCGAGCGACTCGCCGCGGCAGGCGGCACCCTGACCGCCGGGCTCAGCGGTGCCCTCGCCGCCCAGAGCGGTCGCAGCGTCGACGACGTGCTCGAGGGTGCGGCCCGCAGTGTCGTGTGGCAGCAGCGGCTCGCGGACGAGCGTGAGGACGCCGGCGCACAGCAGCGCGACCCGCAGAACGAGAACGGGCACGACGAGGGCTGATCCCCCGTCGCGCCCGCTGCAGGCACCCGCCCGGTTACTCGGTCGGCTCGACCTGTGGCACCGACTGTTCGCGCACGACGGCACGGGCAGCCGCCTGACCCGTCGTGGTGCTCTTCACGATGTCGCTCAGGGTGAACCCGGCGGTGGCACCGAGCAGCGCATCGACCTCGCTGAACTGGCTGACGACACTCTTCGACAGTGCACCGGCGCCGTCGGAGGACACCACGGTGAGCGTGTCGATGTTGCTCATCGGAGCGGCGAGTTCGCGGG
The DNA here is from genome assembly GCF_003234695.1 of Curtobacterium sp. MCLR17_042. NCBI lineage: Bacteria > Bacillati > Actinomycetota > Actinomycetes > Micrococcales > Microbacteriaceae > Curtobacterium > Curtobacterium sp. MCLR17_042. The sequence continues at coordinate 108,565 of NZ_QKTD01000004.1, read as the reverse complement.
CGATGCTCGGCAGTGTCTCGATGGCCTTGACCCGCAGGACGGCCTCGGAGTGCTGTGCGAGCGCGTCGGCCTGCGCCTTGGTCGCATCGGCCTCGGCCTGACCCTTCGCACGGATCGCGTCGGCGGCGGCTTCACCCTCGGCGCGTGAGGCGTCGGCGGCGAGCTTGCGGGCATCCGCCTCGGCCTTCGCCTCGGCCGCGACGGCCTCGGCGGAGATCCGGCGGGCCTCGGCCTGGGCGCGGGCGGTCTCGACCTGGGCCCCAGCGGCGGCTTCGGCCTCGACGCGGGTCTTGCGCGCCTGGGCCTCGGCGACGGCGGAGACCTCGGACTCGAGCTCGGCACGGCGCAGCTCGGCACGCTTCTGCGCGGTGATCTGCTCCTGCTCGACGACGCCCTGGGACGCACGCGCCTGGGCGAGCGGGCCGGCGGCAGCGGCTTCGGCGGACGCACGGTCGGCGTCGAGCTGCAGCGCGGCACGGCGGATGGCCAGGGTGTTCTCGGCCTCGGCGATCGCCTGGTCGGCGGTGGCACGGGCTTCTCGCGCTTCGCGGTCGGCCTGGGCCTCGGCGTTCTCGGCCTCGAGTCGCACGCGTGCACGCTCGGCACGGCCGAGGTCGCTGATGTACTCGTTGCGGTCCGAGATGCCCTTGATCTCGAACGAGTCGACGTCGAGCCCCTGACTGTGCAGGGCGTCCTGCGCGACGGTGAGGACCGCGACGGTGAGCTGGTCGCGGTTCCGGATGATCGTCGAGACGTCGGTCGCGCCGATCGAGGCACGGAGCGAGCCCGACAGGACCTCGCGCGCGAAGTCGTCGATCTTCTTCTCCTGGCCGAGGAACCGCTGTGCGGCCGCCCGGATGGACGCGTCGGCCTCGCCGACCTTGACGAGCGCCACGGCCTCGACGTCGATGGTGACGCCGCGGGAGTCCTGCGCGTTGACGTTGATGTCGATCGCACGCGAGCTGAGCGACAGCTTCGCGACCTTCTCGAAGAAGGGGCGGACGAGCACGCCGGCGCCGAGCACGACCTTGATGCCGGACTCGACGGTCTCGGTGCCGTCGGCGTTCTTGACCTTGCGGGAGCGCTTGCCGGTGATGATGAGCGCTTCGTCGGCACCGGCGTTGCGGTACACGACCTTGGCGTAGATCAGCGCGATCACGGCGAGGACGATGATCCCCACGATGATCAGCGGGACGGCTCCGAGCGCGAACAGGACTTCCATGACTCCCCCTCCGGACCAGGCGCCAGCCTGGATTCCGCATCTGTTGTTCCGTTGGCTCCCATCCTAGGAGCGCGCGCGGACAGCGGGGCCGCGCTGGGGAGGGTTGGGGACAACAGACGGGAGGCGCGGTACAGGATCACCCGCACCGCGCCTCCAGGCCGGGGTTGCGTCAGCGCCTACGCGCCCGCACGCCACCAGTCGTCGAAGGGCGTCGCCGGCACCTGGCGCTTGTGCTCCGTCGCGCGGTAGCGCGACTCGATCGCCTCGGCGACCTCGACCGGCACGTCGTGGCCCTGCAGGTACGCGTCGATCTCGGCGTAGGTGAGCCCGAGGTTCGCCTCGTCGGTCTGCCCGGGCAGCTCGTCGAGCAGGTCGGCAGTGGGCGCCTTCTCGTACAGGCGGGCGGGTGCGCCGAGGTGCTCGAGCAGCTGCCGCCCCTGGCTCTTCGACAGCCCGGTGAGCGGGGTGAGGTCGACGCCGCCGTCGCCGTACTTGGTGAAGAAGCCCGTGACGGCCTCGGCCGCGTGGTCCGTGCCGACCACCAGCAGGCCGCGCTGCCCGGCGATCGCGTACTGGGCGACCATGCGCATGCGCGCCTTGACGTTGCCCTTGACGAAGTCGCTCAGTTCGACGCCCGAGGCCGCGGTGTCCTGCATGACCCCGTCGACGCCGTGCTCGATGTTCACGGTGACGCCCGGGTCGGCCGCGATGAACTGCAGGGCGAGCTGGGCGTCGTCCTCGTCGGCCTGCACCCGGTAGGGCATGCGGACGGTCGTGAACTCGGCCGGGTGCCCCTCGGCGCGGAGCGACTCGACCGCGAGCTGGGTCAGGCGGCCGGCCAGGGTGGAGTCCTGCCCGCCGCTGATGGCGAGGAGGTACCCCTTCGCCCCGGTCGTCAGCAGGTAGTCGCGCAGGAACCCGACACGACGGGCGACCTCCTGCTCCGGGTCGATGGTCGGCTGGACGTTGAGGTCCGCTGCGATGGCGGCTTGGAGTTCACGCACCACCCCAGTATCACGCCGATCCGCCTCCGTGGACCGGCGGGTTCCCGAAGACGTCGATCGGAGCGACCGGGAGGTCCGGGGCGGCGGTGACCCGATCACCACCGCCCCGGGGATCCGCGACGACCCGAACGCGTCGCGGACCCGGTGAGGCGAACGCCGGTACCCGCCGGCGCCCGTCCTGGTCAGGCGCGACGAACTCGTCGCACCGGGATCGCGGTGGGTGGTCCGTGGTGTGGCACGGTGCCTCCTCCCCCGACGGGGTCTCCGCCACTGATCCGCCCCCGGTGGTGAGCCAGGGGATGTGGGGCCCGTCGAACGGGCCGAGGGCGGCTGGTGAGGCCGCTTGCTGTGGAAGGTACCAGGATGCGAGCAGGGCTCGACACCCCCGTTGTGGGGTCACGACTCGGACTGCTTTCGTTGACAGTTCGATGGCTAACAGTTAGAGTCCTGATCATGCAGGCACCGGACTTCACGACACCGCTCCAGCTCATGCGGTGGATCGGATGGGCACAGCGCAAGGGCGCCGAGGAGTGGGTCCGTGAGCGCGACCTCACCCACGAGCAGTCCTTCGTGCTCGGGTACCTGCAGGAACACCCCGGCGCCATCCAGCGGGACGTCGCCGAGGCCACCCGGACCAGCGCGGCCAGCGTCTCGAGTCTCCTGCAGGGGCTCGAGCGGCGTGGCCTGATCGAACGACGACCGGACGCCACGAACGGGCGGACGAAGACGGTGCACGCCACCCAGGCGGGCATCGACCTCATCGCCGGGTTCACCGACGCGATGGTCGCCCTCGACGACTCCCTGCTCGCACCCCTCGACGAGGACGAACGCGACACCCTGCGGCGACTGCTGCAGAAGGTGACCGCGGAACTCGCGCCGCCGACCCGCTAGCCGCACCACCGCACCGCCGGCGCCACGCGCGCCACCGCAGCGACCCGCTCCCGCACCACGCGCCTCCCGGCCGGATCCGCCGGCGTGCCTTCGCGACCCCGCGATCCCGCGCCTTCCCGACCCGCGACCCTGCGATCCCGCGACCCCATCGGTCGCGCGCTCCCCCCTGCCGTGCCGGCGTCCGTCGGCGCGCCCACCGCCATGCCCGGAAGGGAACCGTCATGTCCTCCACCACCACCGCTGCGGCGACGAACCGCTGGTACCTCTCCGCTGCCCCCATCGCCCGAGCCCTGGTGCACCTGTGCGTGCCGATGGCCGCCGCGATGGTCGTCAGCGCCCTGTACAACGTCATCAACGCGGGCTTCATCGGCGCGCAGCACGACACGTCCCTGCTCGCCGCGATCACCTTCGGCACGCCGTTGCTCGGCCTCGTGATGGCCGTGGGCGGGGTGTTCGGCGTCGGCGGCAGCGCGTTGATGTCCCGGTTGCTCGGCGCCTCGGAACACGATCCCGACAAGGCGCGGGACATCAGGCACGTCGCCTCGTTCGCCCTGTGGGGAGCCGTCGTGACCGGAGCCGTGCTCGGCGTCGTCGGGCTCCTGCTGCTCCGCCCGCTCGTCGCCGTCCTCGGTGCCGACGCGGCAGCCGTACCCGCCACGAGCGAGTACGTCACCGTGATGCTCGCGTTCGTCCCCGTCCTCGCCGCGTCCTTCGCGCTCGAGCAGATCGTCCGCTCCGAGGGCGCCGCGAGGCAGGCGATGATCGGCCTGGTCCTGTCCACGGTCGGCAACCTGGTGTTCGACGTCCTGTTCATCCTGGGACTGCACTGGGGTGTCGGCGGCGCTGCACTCGCGGTAGGCCTGGCCAACGTGGTCTCGATCGCCTACTGGGTGACGTGGCTGCAGCGGAACAGCGAGAACGTCAGCTTCGCGCCGAAGTGGTTCACCCTGCGGGCGGACATCCTGAAGCCCGTGTTCGGCATCGGCGTCGGCGAACTGCTGCAGTCCGCGTTCCTCATCGTCACGACACTCGTCCTCAACAACCTCGCCGCCGCCTACGGTGATGACCCGCTGGCGGCGATGGGCGTCGCGGTCCGCATCGCCCGGGTGCCGGAGTTCCTGGTGATGGGCGTGACCATCGGCGTGCTGCCGCTGCTGGCCTACGCGTTCGGAGCGGGTGACGCAGCTCGACTCCGTTCCGGCCTGCGCGCCGCGGCCCTGACCGTCGGCGGCATCGTGCTCGTCTTCTCCGGGACCGTGTTCGTGTTCCGCGAGCAGGTCTTCACGATCTTCTCCGGCGACCACTCGGTGCTCGCGATCGGCATGACGATCCTGACGGCACAGCTCGTCGCCGCCGTCGTCAACGGGTTCACGGGGCTGCTCACCTCGCTGTTCCAGGCGACCGGGATGGTCATGCCCGCGATGGTGCTGTCGATGGGGCAGGGCGTGCTGTTCATCCCGATCGTGATCGCCGGCAACGTGTGGTTCGGGCTCGCCGGGATCATCTGGGCGCTCACCGTCACCGAGGGCATCGTGTTCGTCGCCGCGGTCGTCCTCTGGCTGGCGACGCGGGGCCGCATCGCCCGAGGCCTGGCCGAGGGCAGCGCGGCACGCGCCGACGCCGCGCTGGAGGCCGCTCCCGTGGCGTGAGGCGCGTCGCCCCCGGCGTCACGCACCACGTGCGGACGGGAGGCCCGGTGCCGGTCCGGCGCCGGGCCTCCCGTCCGTCGCGTGGCCGCGTTCCGTGCGTCGCCTGCGCTGCGGCGTGCGTGCGTGCGCTTCGTGAGCAGGAACGGTCGGGTGCGCGCGTGCGACCCGACCGTTCCTGCTCACGAAGTGCGCGACGCTGCGCGCGCCGCGAGCGCTACGCGCTACGCGCTACGCGCTACGCGCTGCGACCGCGCCGCAGCAGCAGCACGACGACCGCGCCGGCCACCAGGACGGCTCCGGCGGCGAGGCCGATCCACACGCCCGGCGCGATGCCCGGCGACGAGGACGGAGCACCGTCCGAGGCTCCGGTGGCCGTCGCGGTGGCACTCGACGTCGGAGCGGTGCTCGCCGTCGGGGTCGGGGTGACGCTCGCGCTCGGGGTCGACACGGGCGCTGCGGCCCGGTACTCGAACGCGAGCGTGCCCTCGATCGGGTGGCCGTCCGGCGACACGTACCGCCAGAGCACGGTGTAGCTGCCCCGGTCGAGGTCGACCGCGCGGCGCATGGTCGTCCCGGAGACGGTCACGTCACCCCTGGCGACGTCGGTGCCCGAGGCGTCCGTCACCTGGATCCGGAGTCCGGCGTCGAGGCCGGCGAGCGGCGCCTCGGAGAAGGTCAGGTCGACGGACTCGAGCGGTTCGGTGACGACCGCCCCGTCCGCCGGGGTACTGCTGGTCAGGGCCGAGTGGGCCGACGCGGGCTGGACACCGACGAGCGTCAGCAGTCCCGCCGCGACGATCGCCAGTGCCGCCGCCGTGGTTCGGGCTGTGCGCATGCGCAGACTCTACCGACGGCCGAGCGGCAACCCGCTGGGGGTCAGAGCTGCTCGCCGAGGAAGTCCGCGTAGGTGGGCTCGTAGCGCGCTTCGCTGACGCTGACGAGCTGGTGGCCGGTTCCTTCGAGGCGTTCGGCGACGAGGGCGGCGAGGTCCTCGGGCGAGCGGAGGCCGTGGCGGTGCCAGGCGTTCTGGATGGTGGCGGTCATGGCGACCAGCCCTTCGTCGAGATGATGCGCATCTCGGATCCGTCCGGGCCGACCCGCTGTGCCAGACCTCACAGATCGTGAGGAGCATCGTGACGACGAGTCCCTGATGACTGACCCGGTACCGCAACGATACGGTCGCGCCCGAGCGCCGTCGAGGCGGATGCGCTTCGCGGCTGACGGACGGGAGGCCCGGTGCCAGCTGGCACCGGGCCTCCCGTCATCAAGGGGTCGCGCCCAGGGCGCGGATCCGCTCGATCAGTCGGTGCCGGAGTCGAAGGCAGCGCCCTCGGAGGCGAGGTCCGTGCGACGACCCATCGCGTCCTCGGCGTCGGAGGCGACGATCGCGCCGCCGAGGATCTCCTCGGCCTCGCCCGCCTCGAGCTCGCCGACGAGCTCGGCCGTCGCGCCACCGATGAGGCCGGCGGCGGCGTACTGCTCGAGCCGCGAACGGGAGTCCGCGATGTCGAGGTTGCGCATGGTGAGCTGGCCGATGCGGTCGTCCGGGCCGAAGGCAGCGTCGCCGACGCGCTCCATCGACAGCTTGTCCGGGTGGTACGACAGCGCGGGGCCCGTGGTGTCGAGGATCGTGTAGTCGTCACCACGACGCAGGCGCAGCGTGACCTCGCCGGTGACGGCGGAGGCGACCCAGCGCTGCAGCGACTCGCGGAGCATGAGGGACTGCGGGTCGAGCCAGCGGCCCTCGTACATCAGGCGACCGAGACGGCGACCCTCGTTGTGGTACGAGGCGACCGTGTCCTCGTTGTGGATCGCGTTGAGCAGGCGCTCGTAGGCGATGTGCAGCAGCGCCATGCCCGGAGCCTCGTAGATGCCACGGCTCTTGGCTTCGATGATGCGGTTCTCGATCTGGTCGGACGCACCAAGGCCGTGGCGGCCACCGATGGCGTTCGCCTCGTAGACCAGGGCGACCGCGTCGGTGTACTCGACGCCGTTGATCGCGACGGGGCGACCGGCCTCGAACCGGACGCTGACGATCTCGGTCGCGACCTCGACGTCGTCACGCCAGGCGGCGACGCCCATGATCGGCTCGACGATGTCCAGGCCGCTCGACAGCTCTTCGAGGCTCTTCGCCTCGTGCGTCGCGCCCCAGATGTTCGCGTCGGTCGAGTACGCCTTCTCGGTGGAGTCGCGGTACGGGAACCCGCGGGCGACGAGCCACTCGCTCATCTCCTTGCGGCCGCCGAGCTCCTCGACGAACTCGGAGTCGAGCCACGGCTTGTAGACGCGCAGACGCGGGTTGGCCATCAGGCCGTAGCGGTAGAACCGCTCGATGTCGTTGCCCTTGTAGGTGGAGCCGTCGCCCCAGATGTCGACGCCGTCTTCCTTCATCGCGCGGACGAGCATCGTGCCCGTCACCGCGCGGCCGAGCGGCGTCGTGTTGAAGTACGTCTTGCCGCCGGAGCGGATGTGGAACGCACCGGTCTGCAGGGCGACCAGGCCCTCTTCGACCAGGGCGCTCTTCGCGTCGACCAGTCGGGCGATCTCCGCGCCGTACTCGTGGGCGCGGCTCGGGACGGCGTCGATGTCCGGCTCGTCGTACTGGCCGATGTCGGCCGTGTACGTGCAGGGAATCGCTCCCTTCTCGCGCATCCAGGCAACGGCGCAGGAGGTGTCGAGACCCCCTGAGAACGCGATGCCGACTCGTTCGCCGACGGGGAGACTGCTCAGGACCTTGGACACGGGGTCAATCGTACGGGGCCAGCGGGCTCGACTACCGTCCGGGGCGACGGTTGTGGAGAACTGACCTGCCACAACCCGGAACCGATCCAGGGCGACCGGACAATACAGGGCATGAACCAGATCACGGGGGACCGGTCCGACTGGGCCCTGGGCGTCGCCGGGGACGGCCGTGCGGTCGGTCGGCTCTTCGACCGGCACGCGGCGCGACTGCGTCGTCACGTCCGAGCGCTCGTCCCGACGCCGGACGACGCCGATGACGTGGTCGCCGTGGTGTTCCTCGAAGCCTGGCGGAAGCGGGACCACGTCCGTTTCGTCGACGACTCGATGCTGCCGTGGCTCCTCGTCACGGCGACCAACACGGCGCACAACCTGACGCGGTCGTCTCGGCGGCACCGCTCGTTCCTCGGCAGGTTCCCGGTCGACGATCCGGCACCCGACCCAGCGGACTCCTTCACCGACGCAGAGGCCGTGACCGCGCTCCGTGGTCTCCCGATCGCAGACCAGCGGGTCCTGTCCCTCTGCGTGCTCGAGGGGCTGAGCGAGCGTGAGGCCGCGACCGTCCTCGGCGTCCCGCCCGGCACCGTCAAGTCCCGGCTCCACCGTGCGAAGGCGCGGCTCCACAAGCAGTACTCGGCGACAGCGGAACCCCTCGGAGGCACACTGTGAACCACGACCAGATCTCCCCTCGTCTCGCAGCGATGCGCGACGCACTCGTCGCAGAGGTCGACGCCACCAGCGCCACCGGAGCGCCGCTCCGTCGACGTCGCCGACCGACCCGCGGCACGGTCCTCACGATCACGGCGGCGTTCCTGGCGGGATCGGCCGTCACGGGCGGGATCACCGCGGCTGCCGTCCCGTCGAACGACCCGGACGCCGCGCTGGAGAGCACCCTCGCGACCTCGACGCGCTACATGGTCGAGGAAGCGAACCACGCCACGATCCTCGGGATTCCGGCCTTCGCGGCCACGCAGGGCGATGGTTCGTTCTCGCTCGGCACCCGCCCCGCGAACGCCGACCGGGTGACGCTCACGTGGAAGTGCCTCGACCCGGGGACCTTCACCGTGGCCATCGACGGGACGACCATCGACGGGCCCACCCGCTGCACCCCGGGCACGACCGGCGGGGTGAGCGGTGAGCATTGGAGCCTGTCCCCAGCGCCCGGTTCCGGACACTCGGCGGCGACCATCAGCGTGACGGGCGGCGGCTCCGCCCGCTACGCCGTCTGGGCCTCGTGGGTCGAGTCCGCGCCGATCGCGGAACCCTCTGCCCAGCAGCGAGCCGAGATCCGGGACGACCGGATCACCCTCGACGAGTACCGCGCCGCCTTCAACCGGCTCGAGGCCTGCCTGACCCAGGCGGGACACCCGATGGACGACGTGCCGCTCTCGTGGTTCGCGAACGGGTCCTGGACGAGCCGACCGGTGGGCACGGGCCCCTGGTATCTGTACTCCACGCCTGCCGAGGGCCTCGAGGTGTTCGACACCCAGTGCTACCCGCGGGAGTTCGGCCAGGTCGACGCGCTCTGGCAGGCGGAACACCCGATGCCGGAGGACCCGCCGGCCCAGCCTGCTGGCTGATGCACCATGGTGCGGAGGCTCATGCGACCGAGGAAGGGAACGAGATGCTTGGTCGTCATGCACTTCGAACCACCAGGACGGCGGAGGCCCCACGCCTTGCGGTCGTGGGGCCTCTCGGTCGATCAGTGGATCTTCGCGGCCTAACCGGTGTACCGAACTGATCCAGTCGCACTTCCGAGGTCGAAGTGCTGGTGGTGGCAGGCGGTGTCCGTGACCGAGCGGATGTTCGAGAACGCGGGTCGGTTGGGCATGCAGTTGAACTGACCAGCCTGCGAGCCGCTCGGCACGATGCTGTCGAGGTAACGCACGTACTCGATGCGCTTCGCCTCCGAAGAAGCGGACATCGTGGTTCCTCCCACCCCGATGACGTCGATCGCCTTCGCGGGGTCGTAGCAGTGCAACGAGAAGTCGCAGTTCGTGGACTCGTCCATGCACGGACGTCCGATGTCACTCACCCGGATGCTCCCGAAGTGGTCGACCGACATCGCGAGAGCCTGGAGGATGCGGACGTCCACCCTGCACCCGGCTGGAGCTGTACCGGTCTGGGCGTACGGAAGGATCTCTCGCTCGAAGATCGCAGCCTTGCCGTCGATGAACGTGAGTTTGCCTGCCTGGTACTGGGATTGCAGGCGCTTTGCGACCGCCTGGGCGCTGCTCGAGGGCGTCGACCTGCCGTCCCAGTCACCGGCGATGGGGACGAGCGAGCTGTTGCCGGTCGGTCCGAACACGAAGGTGATCGATGCGGATCCCGGCGCGTTCGAGTTCGTCAGGTGGTAGGAGCCGTCGCTCGGGCGGTACCACCCGACCGTGTCCTTGCCGTCACCGTTCCAATCGCCGGCAACTGGGGACACGGAGGAATTACCGGACACCCCCCACGCGAAGGCTGTCGAGGTCGCTCCGTTCCCGTTGGCGCTGGCCAGGTGCCAGGAACCATCGCTCGGGCGGTACCACCCGACGGTGTCCTTCCCGTCGCCGTTCCAGTCACCAGCGATGGCGGTCACCGACGAATTGCCCGCTGCTCCGTAGACGAAGGCGGAGGACGTCGCACTGTTGCTGTTCGCGCTGGCCAGGTGCCACGAGGCATCGCTCGGGCGGTACCACCCGACCGTGTCCTTGCCGTCGCCGTCCCAATCGCCCGCAACCGGGACGACGGACTTGTCACCGGCGGGGCCGTAGAGGAAGGAGATGTCGGTGCCGCCGTTGAGCTCGGCCGTGAGGTGCCACGATGCGTCGCTGTACCGGTACCACCCGACGCTCGACGATCCGTTCCCGTCCCAGTCGCCAGAGACCGGCACGATCCCACCGCTGTTGGCCGGACCGAACACGAACGCACGGTCGCTCTGCCCACCTCCTGGCGGTGTGCTGTAGGACAAGTGCCACGACGAGTTCGACGGCTGGTAGTACCCGATCCCGGAGGCGGCATTGGCGGTGCTCGCCTGGGCCGAGTCCTCGGGCGTGGTCACCCCGACCGCGAAGCCGGAGAGCGCCGTCGCTGCAGCCAACCCCGCGAGGACGCGGATGAAGCCAGCTCGCCTGTGTTGTTTCTGTGATTTCCCCATGCAACAACGATGGCAGACCAATCGTTCTACCCAGGGCGAGAGACGACCCCCAACTCGGGGGTGGTGCTGGTGCCCCTGGAGGGACTCGAACCCCCAACCGTTTCCTTAGGACGGAACTGCTCTTCCATTGAGCTACAGAGGCTGGCCCGACCACTCTAGCGGCGGAAGGGCCCCAAGAACGCGTGCAGTTCGTCGACGAACAGGTCGGGCTGCTCGAACGGCGCAAAGTGCCCGCCGCGGTCGAGCTCGTGGTGGAACACGAGGTTCGTGGTGCGCTCGAGCCACTCGCGCGGCGCCCGCACGATGTCGCCGGGGAAGATCGAGAACCCGGACGGCACCTCGACCCGTCGTTCCAGCTGCTCCGCCGGGATCGCCGCGTTCGCATGGTACATCCGCATCGCCGACCCGATCGTGGCGGTGGCCCAGTACTCGGTGAGCAGCGCCAGGACCTCGTCGCGCGTGTAGACCGACCACAGGTCCCCGTCGGAGTCGCTCCACGCCCGGAGCTTCTCGACGATCCAGGCCGCGAGACCCGCGGGTGAGTCGTTCAGCCCGACGGCCGCGGTCTGCGGCTTCGTCCGGTGCAGCATCGCGTAGGCGCCCTCGGCGGTGCGCCACCGATCGGTCGCGGCGACGAACTCCCGCTCGGCGGCGGACAACGTCGACGCATCCAGCCCCGGCCAGGCGAGCCCGCCGTCGATGCGGTGCACGGCGACGACCCGGTCGGGGTGGTCGAGTGCCAGGTAGCGGGCGACGTGCGTGCCGATGTCGCCGCCGGACACCGCGAACCGCTCGTACCCCAGGTCCGTCATCAGCGTCGCCCACATGCCGGCCACCTGCCGGGCGTCGAGCACCTGCGGCGGTGCATCCGAGAAGCCGTACCCGGGCATGTCCGGCACGACGACGTCGTACCCGGCGTCGACGAGCATCGGCAGCACCTTGCGGTACCGCCAGCCGGAGTCCGGCCAGCCGTGCGCGAGCAGGACCGGCAGGGCGTCGGTCCGCGGAGCGCGGGCGTGCAGCACGTGGATGCCGATGCCGTCCACGAAGACACGGCGCGAGGGCAGCGCGGCGAGCTCGGCACGGTGCGCGTCGAAGTCGAACCCGTCGGCCCAGTACTCGACGAGCGGGCGCAGGACGTCGAGGTCCACGCCGAGCGACCAGCCGACCCCGGCGGGCGCGTCCGGCCAGCGCGTGGCACGCAGCCGAGCACGCAGGTCGTCGATGGTCGCGTCGTCGATGTGCGGTGTCTCGCCCATGCCGGCGACGCTAGTCAGCGCCACCGACGAACGGAAGGCCAGGCCGACGAACGGAAGACCGCAGCCGATCAGGTCAGCGGTGCGTCCCGACCGGCCTCGAACAACACCCGGATGGCGTCCGCCCGGATCCACCGCTCGCTCAGGCAGAGCGGTCGCTCGTCGTCGCGGTCCGACGTCAGGCTCTCGATGAACCAGCCGAGCGTCACCTCGTCGAGGTCCAGGTGCCGGGCGACGTCCTCGGACACCACGTCGGCGGTCGCACGGACCCAGCGGCGGTGCGGCGTGGAACGTCCCACCTGCCGGAGCACCTCGTACAGCGAGTCACTGACCTGCAGCGCCTCGGCGAGCTCGGGCACGATCGACGGCGGGACCCACTCCACGCCCCACGCTGCCGGCAGCCCGTCGACCAGCGAGCGCCGGGTCAGGCGGTGCACGGGCGCTCCCGGTTCCAGGTCGAGGGACTCCGCGATGCGCGGCGGGACGGGGACGAGTGCGCACGACAGCGTCACGCTGGACGGCTTGCCTCCGGCCGCGCGGACGGTGTGGCTCCACGACGGTGCCGCACGCGAACCGATCAGGTAGTCGATGCGGCGTGCGACGAAACTGCCGACGCCCTTCACCCGGCGGATGCGGTTGCGCCGCTGCAGGTGCTGCAGCGCCGCCCGGGCGGCGGACCGCCCGACGCCGAACCGCGCCGCCAGCTCCGCCTCGCTGGCCACCCGCGAGCCGATCGGCAGATCGGCCAACTCGCCCTCCAGGGCGGCGGCGATGTCGAGGTATCGGGTCTCCGGCACGCTCGGACTGTAGCCGGTCCTCTGGCGGACCGCATGCCTGTCCGGACAGGCCGCCACGAGCCTCCCGGCGTCGTTCACCTGGCGGACACCTGCGCACCGTCTGCCCGCCACGGCGCACTCCGACGCTGGTCGGACCGCGCCGGTCCCGGCGTGACGGCACGAACCCAGGAGTCCCATGATCTCGCTCGTCTGCCTCGACATGGCAGGAACCACCGTCGACGACGGTGGCGTCGTCCTCGACGCCTTCCGCACCGCACTCACCGACGTCGGCCTCGAGCACGGCAGCTCGGAGCACGACCGCGCGGTGCGGTACGCGGTCGACACCATGGGCCAGTCGAAGATCGCCGTGTTCACGGCGCTCTTCGACGGGGACGGCGTCCGCGCCGAGGCGGCCAACACCGCGTTCGAGCGTGCGTACGGCCGGACCCTCGACCGCGGCGTGCGTCCGGTGGACGGCGCCGTCGAGACACTCGTCGCACTCCGCGCAGCGGGGCGACGGATCGCGCTGACCACCGGGTTCTCGCCCGCGACGCGCGACGCGGTGCTCGACCTGCTCGGCTGGCGGCCGCTGATCGACCTCGCGCTCTCCCCCGCCGACGCCGGCCGCGGGCGCCCGTTCCCGGACATGGTGCTCACCGCCGTGCTCCGGACCGGCACCGACGACGTCCGTGACGTGGCGGTCGTCGGGGACACCGTCGCCGACCTGCTCACGGGACACCGCGCCGGTGCCTCCGTCGTGGCGGGCGTGCGGACCGGGACGCACCAGGACGCCGACTTCGCGACCGTCCAGCACACCCACGTCCTCGACTCGGTCACCGAGTTGCCGTCGGTGCTCGCCGAGGTCGAGGACGCCGCCCGGGTCCTGGCGTGACGCCGGTGCGCGCCGACGCCCGGTACGCCCTGTGGCACGGCGTCGGCGCCCCGGTCACCGTCGAGACGCTGCCGTCGACGACGCTGCCGGACGGCGGTGTGCTCGTCGAGGTCGAGCTGGCCACCGTGTGCGGCAGCGACCTGCACACCGCGCTCGGCCACCGTCCGGGTCCGACGCCGAGTGTCCTCGGCCACGAACAGGTCGGCCGCGTCGTCGCGGTCGACGCCGTGCCGCCGACCACCGTCCAGGGACAGCCGGTCCGGGTCGGTGACCGCGTCGTGTGGTCGGTCGCCGCGTCGTGCGGTGACTGCGACCGGTGCGCGTCGGGCATCCCGCAGAAGTGCCGCTCCCTGCGGAAGTACGGCCACGAGGCCGTCACCGCGGACTGGACGCTGAACGGCGGCTTCGCCACGCACTGCGTCCTGCTCCCCGGCACGGCGATCGCGGTCGTCCCCGCGCACGTGCCGGCAGCCGTCGCCGCGCCGGCGGCCTGCGCCACGGCGACCGTGGCCGCGGCGCTCGACGCGGTGCAGCGACCGCTCGACGGCGCACGGGTCCTGGTCACCGGTGCCGGCATGCTCGGGATCACCGCCGTCGCGATGGCCGTCGATGCGGGTGCCAGCGTGACCGTCTCCGACCCGAACGCCGGCCGACGTGCCCGGGCGGTCTGCTTCGGCGCGGCGCGGGCCGCTGCCCCGGGTGACGCGATCGGGTCCTTCGACGTCGCGGTCGAGCTGTCCGGCTACCCCGACGCGGTCGAGGCGGCGGTGGACTCCCTCGACGTCGACGGCGTCGCCGTGCTCGTCGGAGCGGTCTCGACCAGCCGTCCGGTGACCATCGACCCGGAGCAGATCGTGCGGCGGCTGAACCGGATCGTCGGGGTCCACAACTACGCGCCCCGGCACCTCGCGACCGCGGTGGCCTTCCTCGCGCGCAGCGAGCTGCCCTTCGCGGACCTGGTCGAGCAGCCGGTCGGCCTCGGCGCGGTCGGGCACGCCGTCACGACGCCGCCGTCGGACGGGTTCCTGCGCCGCGGGGTCGCCCCCGCCGTCGCCGTGGTGTGATGGCTGCGTGACGACCTTCACCGCTGCCCGTGTCCACCGGGGCGACGGCGCGACGCCGGGCTCGTCCTTCGCCGTGCGCGACGGCGTGGTCGTCGAGGCGTCGGCCGGACCGGCGGTCGACCTCGGCGACGTCGACGTCCTGCCGGGCCTGGTCGACCTGCACGCCGACTCGTTGTCCCGCTTCGAGCAGCCGCGCCCCGGCGTCCCGGTCCCGCTCGCGCACGCGCTCGAGTCCTTCGCCGCCGACGCCCTGCTCGCTGGCGTGACGACCGCGCTGCTGTGCTGCTCGGTGGAGCACGCGACTGCTCCGGCGCGCAGCGCCGAGCACGCCGCCGCCGTCCTCGACGCGGTCGCCGCGTCCGACCTGCCGGTCGAAGTCCGCGTGCACCTGCGCGTCGACGTCACCCACGACGACGCCGTGGCAGCGGCCGGGAGGCTCGTGGCGGCGTATCCGGATCGCGTCGCCCTGGTCTCGTACATGGACCACACCCCCGGCCGCGGCCAGTACCCGACCGTCGCCGCGTGGAGACGGGCCTACCGCGCGCTCGACCGCGCCGACGACGAGGAGCTCGACGCCCGCCTGGCGGCGTTCCAGGCCGGCGCCGAGGGCATCGGCCGACGACGAGCGGCTGTCGCCGAGCTCGCGGACCGGGCCGGTGTGGTCGTCGCAGCACACGACGACGAGACACCCGAAGCCGTCCTCGAGGCCCGTCGGCTCGGCGCCCGGATCTCGGAGTTCCCGGTCACCGAGCGCGCTGCGGCCGCCGCGATCGACGCCGGGCTCGGGGTCGTCGTCGGTGCGCCGAACCTCTGGCGGGGCGGGTCGCACGGCTCCGGGCTGTCCGCTCGCGCGGCGATCGCGGCCGGTCGGGCCGACGTGGTGGCGTCGGACTACCAGCTCGGCTCGCTGCTGCCGGGGCTGCGAGCGGCCGTCGCCGCCGGGGTCGCACCGTTCGCCGACCTCGTCGCGACCGTCACGCGGAACCCCGCGGAACACGTCGGGCTCACCGACCGGGGGCTCCTCGCACCGGGGCGCCGAGCGGACTTCGTCGCCGTGCGCGAGGACCGTGTGGTCGGTGTCTGGCGTGACGGCCGGCAGCGGCTGTTCCGCGACTGACGATCCCCCTCGATCGAGGACGGCCGGGGTCAGCCGAGGACCGTCGGCGCGATGCCGAGGCCGGTCGTCATGCCGATGCCCGTGGTGACCGTCACGACGTCGACCCCGGGGACCGGCTGGTCGATGAGGAACTCCCGCCCCGGCGCCGAGGCGTAGACGCCCTGCCACCGGTCGACGACGGAGACCGGCGCACCGAACAGCCGCTCGGTCTCGGTGACGAGCAGCCGGAAGCCGTCCTCGTCCTGGAACGGCGGCGCGTCGACCCCGCGCTCGTGGGTGTCCCCGACGATGACGCTGCCGTCCGGCGGCGACGTGTACATCTGGTTGAGGTCCCAGCGGATCCCCTCGGGCAGGTCGGCGGCGAGCCGGTCCCGCAGGGCAGCTGCTCCGGGCATCGCGGCGAACCCCGAGTACCGCAGCAGCGACCACCCGGTCAGCAGCGGTGTGGCGAGCGGGAAGGCGAGGGGGATCGTCGCCCGCAGCATGTGGAGCCGGCAGCGGACCAGGCCGATCGACTCCGCGAGCTCCGGGAAGAGCTGGTCGAGGTCGTGGTTGGTGCAGACGACGATCCGGGTCCCCTCCACGATGCCCCGACCGGTGCGGACGGCGCCGGTGGTGACCTCGAGCACGGGGGTGCGCCAGTGGAAGGTGACCCCCTGCCCGGCGAGCCAGCGCGCGATCGCGGGAGCTGCCTCGCGGGGGTCGACCTGCAGGTCGTGCGCCAGGTGGGCGCCGCCGAGGGCCGAGCCGGGGTCGACCGGAACCGCCGCTGCGATCTCGGTCGCGTCGGCCAGCCGCAGGTCCGCGCCGGAGTCGCGGTACTCCTCGAGCACCGCGAGCTCCTCAGGGCGACGGGCGACGACGTGCGCACCGCGTTCGCGCGCCGTGAACCCGGCGAGCTGCGCGAGTGCCAGCCAACGGCGGCGTGCCTCCTGCGCGTAGCCGGCCGCCTCCCCGGTCTGCGGGGTGACGCAGGCGTGCCCGAAGTTCCGGACACTCGCACCGACGATCGCGCCCGCACGATCGACCACCGCGACCCGGGCGCCCTGGCGGAGTGCCTCGTAGGCCATGCCGAGCCCGACGATGCCCGCGCCGACCACGACGACGTCGTACCGTTCCGTCGCGCTCACCGGAACACCCGCCGCAGCCACATGGCCAGGCCCTCGGTGACGAGCACCGTGACCAGGATGAGCAGGACGATCGCGGTGACGGACGCGTAGTTCGACCCCTGCGCTGCATTGAGGAGGTAGTAGCCGATGCCGCCACCTCCGACGATGCCGAGGATCGTCGCCGCACGGATGTTCGTGTCGAGCAGGTAGAAGGTGTGCCCGAGCATCGCGCGGAACCCCTGCGGCACCGTCGCCGAGGCGTAGCGCTGCAGGCGACCCGCGCCGGTGGCGGTGACGGCGCGCTCGGGCCCGGGAGCGACCTCCTCGAGCGAGTCCGCGATCAGCTTGCCGAGGAGCCCGATGCCACCGAAGGCCAGGGCGAGGGTCCCCGCCTGCGCACCGAGCCCCGTCACGACGATGAGCACGACCGCGAGGATCGTCTCCGGGATCCCGCGGACGACGACGAGCAGCAGCCGTGCGCCGCCCCGGACCCCGCGCCCGGGAGCGACGTTGCGGGCGGCCAGGGACCCGATGACGAGCGAGAGCAGCAGCGCGAGGACGGTCGCGGCGAGGGCGATCGCGACGGTGTCGAACATCGCGCTGAACATGATGCCGGCACCGTAGCTGCCGAAGGACGGCGGCCAGAACTGCACGGCGACGGCGGGGATCTTGCCCCACACGGTGACCAGGTCACCCCAGGCGATGTCGCAGACCACGACACTGCCGACGACGACGGCCAGGGCGACCCAGCACCAGATCGCGTTCCGGACCCGGACGGGGGTCCACGGGCGGCGGAGGGTGCCCTCGACCGTCGCGGCGACCGGTCGCCGCGTGGACGGTGCGGCCTCGGTTCGCTGCCGGTCCCGTCGACGCATCCACCGACGGGCAGCCCTGGCACCGATGCCGCGCCCGGCCGGGGCCACCCCGAGCATGGCGGCGCGCACCGAGCTGGAGACGATCTCCATCAGGACGCACAGGCCGAAGATGACGATCGCGTACCCGATGCCGAGTGAGTAGTCGAGCGACTTGAACGCGAAGGACATCTCGCGGCCGAGGCCGACGATGCCGACGTACCCGAGGATGACGGATCCGCGCAGGTTGATGTCGTTGCGGTGCAGGATCGTCGCGACCCACGACGGCAGCACCTGCGGGAGCACGCCGGCGGTGAACTGCTGCGCACGGCTCCCCCCGGCTGCCCGGATCGCGTTGCGCGGTCCTTCGTCGATCTGTTCGATGGCGTCGGCGAAGAGCTTCGAGATCATCCCGACGGAGTGGATGCCGATCGCCAGGATCCCGGGCAGCGGACCGATCGTGAAGACCAGGACGAACACCATCGCGAGGACGACGTCCGGCACGGCCCGGGTCAGGACGCTGACCAACCGCGCTGCGGCCACCCACCCGCGGGCCGGACTGGTGTTCGCCGCCGCCAGGTACGCGACGGGGACGCTCAGTGCGGCGGCGAGCAGGGTGCCGAGCAGGACGAGCCCGACGGTGAGCGCGGTCTGCTGCAGCAGCACCGGGGCCGCCGGGAACCGGACGGTGCCCACACGGTGGAAGAAGTGCTCGGCGTTCGACCACGACGCGATGATGTTCGGGATCGAGATGTCGACCCGCGCGACCGCGACGCACGCCAGCACGCCGAGGGCGACGAGGGTGAGCACCGCAGCGGTGCGCTCCGGCGAGACCCGGCGGCGGGGTGCACGACGGGCCACGTCCTCGGCGAGCGCCGCCGCGGTTCCGGGTCGGGTGTCGAGCGTCGTCACGAGGTCCGCTCCCCAGCGTCGAGTGCGTGCAGCTCGGCCTCGATCGTGGCGAACTCGTCGGTGCTCGTCGCGACCTGCCCGTAGATCTCCATGACCTCCGCCTTGCCGAGGCCGTCGGTCCGGGTGTCGAGCACGACCTCGCCGTGCCGGAGCCCGATGATCCGGTCCGCCCACGACAGGGCCAGGTCGACCTGGTGCAGGCTGCAGAGCACCGTCAGCCCCCGGTCGGCGGCGATCTCGCGGATGAGGCGCATGACCTGCCCGCTGGACTCCGGGTCGAGCGAGGCGACCGGCTCGTCAGCCAGGAGCACCGTCGGGTCCTGCATGAGGGCCCGGGCGATCGCGACGCGCTGCTGCTGCCCACCCGACAGGGTGTCGGCCCGCTGGTACGCGCGGTCGAGCAGCCCGACGCGGTCGAGGTGCCCGAGTGCGGTGCGACGGAGGCCGCGCGGGTACGACCAGAGGCCGAGCCGCGGGCCACGGAGGGTCGCGAGCGCTCCGGTGAGCACGTTCTCGAGCACGGTGAGCGCCGGCACGAGTTCGAACTGCTGGAACACGAACCCGACGCGACTCCGCAGCTCGCGCAGACGGCGCCCGGTCAGGCGGTGCACCTCGGTCCCGTCCACCCGGACGCTGCCGGACGTCGGGAGCTCGAGTGCGTCGACGTGCCGGAGCAGGGTGCTCTTGCCGGAGCCGGACAGCCCGAGGAGCACGACCACCTCGCCCTGCCCGACGCGCAGCGACACGTCGCGCAACGCCGTCGTGTCGCCGAAGCGCTTCGTCAGGCCGGTGATCTCGACGGCCGGGGTACCGACCGGTGCGTGGTTCGTCATGGTGCTCCTCGGGCTGCCGTCTCGCGGTCGCCGGGTCAGGCCTGGCAGGTGGTGGACTTCGTCGTCTCGCAGATGTCGCGGATCAGGTCGTAGTACTCGTCGTCGACGGGCTTGGTGCCGTAGAAGACGCTGCGGAAGCCGTCGCTGTCGGCGCTGTCGACACCGGCGTCGATGATCTGGTCGATGGTGACGTCGGACAGCGCCTTCGTCAGCGTCTCCTTCTCGGCCGACGGCAGGGTGTCCGAGACGACGATCGGGGCGCCGGGGACCATCGTCTTCGCGACGACGCGCACGTCGTCGTTCTTCTCGACCTCGCTGTCCTCGGCGAACCCGGCGTCGCACTCGGTGCCCGCCGCGACCTTCTGGACGCTGACGTCGTGCTTGCCGGCGAACACCGGGGTGACGTCGGTCTTCGGGTCGACGCCCGCCTTGAGCAGGTTGTAGCTCGGGAACAGGTAGCCCGAGGTCGACGAGGGGTCGACGAAGCAGACCTTCTTGCCGGCGAAGTCCTTGAGCGAGTCGATGTCGCTGTCCTTCGGCACGATGGCCTCGGAGTAGTACCCGGGCTTCTGCCCCTCGGCGGTGATGATGGAGGAGATCGGGGTGATCTTCGCGCCGTTGTTCTTCGCCGTGACGTAGGTGAACCCGGAGAACGACGCGACGTCGATCTTGCCCGCGACGGACGCCTCGATGAGCGCGGCGTAGTCGGTCGACTCGTGGTACTCGACCTTCTTGCCGGTCTCCTTCGCGATGTAGTCCATCAGCGGCTGGTAGTTCGTCTCGGTGTCCACGGAGTCGGGGACCACGCCGAACACGATGGTGTTCTCGTCCGCGGCGTACTGCACGGCGTCGGAGCCGCCTGCGGGGCTGCCGTCACCGGTCGCGGCGGTGGAGCCTGCGGAGCAGGAGCTGAGCGTGGCGACGAGGGCCAGGGCGCCGGCCAGCGCGACGAGCGACTTGCGTGCGGAGATGGGCATGATGACCTTTCAGGCGGTTCGGGGGGGGGGCGGGTCCGGTGCGGACGACCGCAACTGTCGCAGCCGACCGGTGGAGCGGAGTTCCGTCCCGGTACACGCGGCGTGGACGGCAGGTGAACTCGGTTGGCACCTGTCCGGACAGGCCGCCGACGACGACGCCGCCGTCGCCGTCGCCGTTGCCGTCGCCGTCGCCGTCGCCGTCGTCAGAGCGCGAGCAGCGCGATGCCGCCGAGCACCACCACCGCGGCACCGACCCGGGCGAGCGCACGGCCTTCGCGGAGCACCAGCACCCCGAACAGGCTGACGAGCACGACGCTCACCTCGCGCATCGGTGCGACGAGCGCCACGGGGGCGATGCCGATCGCGACCAGCACGAGGATGTACGACAGCGGCGACAGCACCCCGAACGCGAGCACCCGCGGCCAGTGCTGCCGCAGCACGGGCAGGACCTCGCGCCGCCGCGACCCGAGGGCCAGTCCGAAGAACACGACCTCGACCGCCGTGCACCCGACCATGAACGCGACCGGCGCGACTCCCAGATCGCGGACGACGTACGCGTCCCAGATCGTGTACGCGGCGATGGCCACTCCGGTGAGCAGACCCGCGACCAGTCCCGGGTCGATCCGCCGCCTCGGGAGCTCCGTCGACGTCGTCCCCCGGTCGGCGAGCCCGACGGCGACCACACCGACGAGCACCAGCAGCCCGCCGACCAGGGCGATCCAGTGCGGGCGCTCACCCAGGAGCACGATCGCCAGGACGACGCTGATCGTCGGCCCGGTCCCCCGCGCCGTGGCGTACACCGTCGACAGCCGCCCGACCCGGTACCCGCGCTGCAGCACCAGCATGTACAGGACGTGCAGCACCCCGGACGCGGCCACGCCGAGCACGAAGCCGCCGGGGTCCGCGTCGCCGAGGCCCCCGGTGAACGGGACCACACCGATCCAGACCAGCACGCTCGACACCGCGCCGAGCCACAGGAACGGCATCCCGATCCGGCTCACCCCGTGGGCGATGACGTTCCACCCCGCGTGGGCGACGGCGGCGGACAGGACGAGGAGGACGGCGAGCGGTGTCACGGCAGGACCTTCTGCCCGGCGCGCGGCGCGACGGGCGAGGTCCTCCAGGCTTTTGTCCGTTCAGATGACGGCCCGCGTTCGGTGGCGGACCGTGGCGCCGCTCGGACCAGTCGGACGGGGAGTCCCGGAACCCTAGGCGCTGTCGACGGGGACGCTAACACCGCCGAGGCGGCCGCCGCGAACCTGTCCGGACAGGCGCTGACGCGCGTTCACGCGCCGTTCGGCGGACGTTCCCCGGCGTCGTCAGATCGTGTCCGGTCCGGAAGTGGCAGGCAAGCGGACGGGAGGCCCGTGGCGGGCCCGCCACGGGCCTCCTGTCCGTTGCTGATCACGCTCACGCGCGAGACGGCAGACCTACGCGGTCTGCTGACCGCCGTTCCGCACCCGGGTGACCTCCTGTCGGGTGAACGCGATGTGGTCCGGGTCGTCGACGTGCGGGAGCGCTTCGGCGAGATCGTGGATCGCGGTCAGCAGCACGCGGCGCCGTCGGCGCTCCTGCCGGGATCCGGCCGCCTTGACGTACCGCCGTCGCGCCTTCCGGGTACCGACGACGGCGTCGAGTTCGTCCGCCGAGAGCAGCCCGTCCGCCACCTCGGGCGCGAGCACCGTGCGGAGGTCCTCCCGCTCGGGGCGGACGGCGAACCGGAAGACCCGGAACACCACGAACACGACGATCACCGTCAGGATCGCGATGAACACCAGGTTGAAGGCCTGCAGCGGTCCGACGAGCGCGCCGAGGTCGTCCCAGAGGCCGTGCATGGCCATCGCGAGGACCATCAGCCCGACACCGAGCCCGACCCGTCTGCGCTGCACGGGACTGCCGGCGAGCAGGAACAGCCCCGTCGCGAAGATCGCGGAGTACGCGATGTGTCCGGCGACCCCGGTGGTCATCCGGACCACCAGCGTCTCCAGCCCCGCCAGGAACGGGTGCGCGCCGAAGTTCGCACCGGAGGTCTGCGCGACGTAGAGCACGTCCTCGACGACCTGGAACCCGAGCCCGAGGAACGCCCCCAGGATGAACGCGTCGAACGTGGTCCGGACGATCCGCGGTGCCAGGGTGATCAGGAGCACCAGACCGATGCCCTTCGACACCTCTTCGGTGAAGGGCGCGGTGAGCCCGGCTGCCCAGTCGGCGGCCCAGCGTTGCCCGAAGGTCTTGCCGTACAGGCCGAGGATCGCGTCGTTGGCGTAGATCGCCATGAAGAACGTCGCCGCGGTGGCACCCCACAGGAACGCGTGGACCACCAGGCTGATCGGCAGGGTCGAGTACCGGTCCATGGCACGGGTCGCCCACCAGAACAGGGCCGCGTACAGGACCAGGACCAGGCCGTTGGTGGCGACCGCCGAGGCGAACGGCGCCACAGCGGACTGCAGGATCGTGACCGCGTTCCAGGCGCCGGCGATCACCAGACCCCAGAACACCCAGAACGCGGCGTTCCGCGGCTGGAAGAGTTCCATCCGCAGGCCCCACCCGGACCGTTCGAAGACCGCCGTCCGTGCCTGCTCCAGCTCGGTCGGCACCGACGACGCGGCGACCGTGCCGACGGTGCGCTCGGGATCCCGTCGGAACAGGTTCAGCCTCATGATCCGGCTCCTTCGACGGTGATCGACGACAGGGTCTGTCCGATCAGGGTGGCCGTCCTCGACGGTGTGCTGTTCGGTGTGCTGATGACGACTTCGACACCGACGCCGTCCGCGACGAACGCGGCGATGGCACCGTCGTTCCGGACGTCACGGAACTCGCTGATCACCCCGCGCACCCCGGACGCCGTCGTGACCGGGGTCACCGTCGATCGAAGGGCCTGGGTACCGGTGGCCGCGTTGGTGGACTCGATCTGCCGCAGCAGTGCGCGCGGCGTGCCCTCGAAGGTGCCGGTCCGGAGCGTGATCGACGTCGTGCCGTCGAACACGGTCGCAGATGCCGGGTAGGTGCCGCCCGCCTCGGCATCACCGGTGAGGACACCGTCACTGATGCCCCACCCGGCTGGCGGCGTGAACTCGACGTCCTCCTTCAGCGACATCGTGCTCCCCGCCGGGACCGTCTCGGTGAACGACACCTGGTCGTTCAGCCACGGCACGCCCCAGTGCATGATCGCGGCGGTCGCCAGCACGATCACCGCGGGGAGGACCGTCCGGCGGTCCAGCCCCCACCACCGTCGGTCGGCCGGCACCCACCGATGCCGCCGACCGGTGGTCTCCACCGTGGGCGTCATGCGACGTCCGCCGATCCGGGCTGCGCTGCTCGTCGGGTCTTCCGGTCCTGCCGGGCGATGCTCACCACGAGGGCGATCGCGAGCGCCGCGGTGACGAACACCGACAGGGACGAGATGATGTCGGCGCCGGACATGTCCGACCGGTTGGAGTCGTTGTCGCCGGACTGCAGGAAGCGGGCGAAGTCCCCGAGGCCGTGCAGGACGATCGGTACCCACAGCCTCCCCGTCGCGCGGAGCGCACCGTAGAAGAGCGCCCCGTCCACGGCGAGGTACAGGGTGTCGAAGATGATCGAGGCGACCCCGACGCCGTCGAACAGGTAGCCGACGGTGTGGGCGAACCCGAAGGCGAACGAGGTGATCAGCAGCGCGGTGATCTCGCGGTGGTGCCCGAGCACGCTGACACGGAGGATCCCGCGGAAGTACAGCTCCTCACCGAACCCGATGAACAACGAACCCACGAGGTAGATGAGCACGAC
Source organism: Curtobacterium sp. MCLR17_042 (assembly GCF_003234695.1). Classification (NCBI taxonomy): domain Bacteria; kingdom Bacillati; phylum Actinomycetota; class Actinomycetes; order Micrococcales; family Microbacteriaceae; genus Curtobacterium; species Curtobacterium sp. MCLR17_042. Next base: position 84,369 of record NZ_QKTD01000004.1, on the reverse strand, counting down.
CGAGACCGTCTGCTCGGACCACGGAACCTCCATGAGGAGCCCGATGAGCTGCACCACGAGGACGATCGGGATCGCGAGCATCCACCACCGACGACGTTCCGTGAACGGTGACGGAGCAGTCCACGCCTCCGCTGTCCAACCAGCCTGGCGGGTGAAGAGCAGGCCGACCACGATGAGGACCGGGACCACGATGTAGTGGCTGAGGACGAAGTCGAGGGTGTCGTCACCGTTCGCGAACACGCTCAACAGGTTCCCGCCGACAGCGGCGAGGAGCACGTAGAACGCTGCGGCCGCGAGGCCGACCCAGATAGCTCGCGGGATCGTCCGGATGCTGCGGATGTCGGTCACGGGTCCTGCTCTCGAGTCGGTGGGACTGCGGGCGGTCCTCCGTCAGCACCGGAGGACCAGGACGACACCGGCCAGAGCATGAAGCCCCCTCAGGTCTCAGGGGAAGTATGCCCGGATGCCGCGTTCTCCGGCCAGAACAGGTGCGGCCGGGCGTGGCAGGCTCAGTCGCGGTCGCTGCCCTGCGGCTTCGGCAGGTACGGCTGGATGGCCGCGGCGAGGGCCGCCGGCGTCATCGACTGCAGCCAGATCCGGCCCGGACCGTGCACCTCGGCGAGGAACATCGAGTCACCGAACACCTTGTTCTTGATGCCCTTCACCGTGGCGAACTCGACCGACGTGCCCGCGCGGTACATCGCCAGGTGCCCCGGGTGGACCAGCAGCGACTCCCCCGCGGCGAGCTCGACCTCGGTGAGTTCGCCGGCGAGCTGCACCCACGCCGTCCCCGAGCCCGACAGCGCCTGGAACACCACGCCCGCGCCACCGAAGATCCCCGCTCCGAGGCGCTTCTGGAACCCGACGGACACGTCGACGTCGGCGGTGCTCGCCATGTACGAACCCGACTGCACCAGGAACTGGTCCGCCGGGTCCACCGTGATCTCGCGGATCGTGCCGGGGAGGCTCGCGGCGAACGTGATCCGCCCGCCCGCGGCCGACGCCGTGTACTCGGTGAGGAACAGCTGCCCACCGCCGAGCGCTCGCTTGAGCCCACCGAGGAACCCGCCGCTGCCACCGTGCGCGGTCGAGGTGTCCATACCGAACCCGGGGGTCAGCCAGGCCACGTCACCGCCCTCGGCCACGATGCGTTCACCCGCGTCGAGCGCGAGCGTCAGGACGGGCATGGTCGTTCCGGAGATCTCGCTGCGCATCGTTGCTCTTCCCTCGTGTCGCCGGACCGTCGGTCGGGGCTCCGACCGACGCCGCTGGCGTCGAGCCCAGGATGGCGGACGCGGCGCGACCTGCCAAGGGCGGGTCGGGCACTGGTCGCGGCGGGCGACGGACGGGAGGCCCGTGGCGGCGTCGCCACGGGCCTCCGGTCCGTCTGGTGGTGCGGACCGACGGCCGCTACGCGGCCACGAGGTACTCGTCCCACTCCGCCTGCGGACGCTCGATGCCGCGCACGACCCACGAGGACCCGTGCGGCACCTTCGGCGGGAACCGGAGGCGCCACCCCATCTCCTGCGGGGTGCGGTCGCCCTTGGTGTTGTTGCAGGCCAGGCAGCAGGCGACGAGGTTCTCCCACGAGTCCTGCCCACCGCGCGACCGCGGCTGCACGTGGTCGATCGTGGTGGCGTGCCGGCCGCAGTAGGCACAGTGGTTGCCGTCCCGACGCAGCACACCGCGACGGGACACCGGCACGAGCCTGGAGTGCGGGATGCGCACGTAGCGGGTGAGGATGATGACGGACGGACGGTCGTAGCTCGACGTCGACCCGGCCACCGGGTGTTCGACGTCGGCGGCGACGATGGCGGCCTTCTGGTTCATGACCAGCACGAGGGCTCGTCGGAACGAGATCACCGCGAGGGGCTCGTAACCGGCGTTGAGGACGAGAGTGCGCATGGGTTCCCTTCCGACGTGCCTGGACGGCTTCCAGGCGCTGCGGGTGCGTCGGACCGACGGCGCGAACGGGTGAGGACGACCTGTTCACGCCCCTAAACCACGAAGAGCACCACCCGGATGGGCAGTGCTCTCGTCATGCAGGGGCGTGCTCGTGCACGCAGGCTGTGCTCGACCATATGTCGATGCGCGCGCGCCGACCCATGGTGCGGGTCGTGCGGAACATCGACATGAGGGTCTCCTGTTCGCGCCGGTGCGGACCGGTGCAGCGTCAGGTTAACCCAGAAACCGGCCCGGCACGAGGGTGTGCGGGCCGGTTCTGGAGAAGTTCACACTCCCCCGGGGGCAGTGTTCGCTAGATGCCGAAGCGGACGATGTGGTAGTCGCTCGTCCAGATCGGGCGGATCTGGACGGTGCCACCGGGCTTCGGGGCGTCCATGATCATGCCGTTGCCCATGTAGAAGCCGTCGTGCGCCTCGTTGTTGAAGATGACGACGTCGCCGGGCTGCGCCTCGGACTCGGGGATCGTGGTGCCGGCCTGGTCCTGCAGCGGCACGGAGTGCGCGAGGTTGATGCCGTACTGGGCGTACACGAACATGATGAAGCCGGAGCAGTCGAAGCCCGACGGGTCCGCGCCACCGAAGACGTACGGGGTGCCGATGTACTGCTTGCCCGTGGCGACCACGGCCGGCAGCGAGAACGGGGTGTCGGCGGCGGACGAGCTGGCCGCGTACTCGGCGGCGGTGGGCCCGGTGTACGAGGAGTACTGCTTCGCGGTCGCGGCGCGGGCGGTCTGGGTCTGCTCGGCCTGCTCGGCGGCTTCCTTCGCAGCGGCAGCCTGGTCGGCGGCGGCCTGCTTCGCGGCCTTCTCGGCGTCGAGCGTCGCGGTGGAGGTCGCGCCGAAGCCGTCACGGCTCGTGTCGGCGAGCGCCACGGCGTCGGAGACCGACAGTTCCTGGCTCTGCGTGGCACGGACCTGACGCTGGGCATCGGCGACGGCGGTCGAGTTGCTCGAGGTCGTCGCGGCGAAGGCCGGAGCGACCGCGACCGTGCCGAACATGCCGGCGGCCACGGTGAGGACGACCGGCGCGAGGAACTTGCGCTTGCGCGACGACGAGCTGGCCTTCGCGGTGTTCGCTGCGGCCGCGGCCTGCGCGGCACGACGACCACCGGGCAGCGGGGCGGAGCGCACCGGCACGACCTTGCGGACCGGGCGGCCCTCGGTCTCGCGCACGGCCCGCCGGGTGAGCGGGGCGGTGGTGGCGTTCTCGGTGTTCGTCGGGTTCGCGGGCGTCTGGTCGTCCGCGGCGGTACCGGTCTGCGTCAAGAGGTGTGTCTCCAACGTCTCGTCATCACGCCGCCGTGGGTGTCCGGCGGTGTGCAACCCCATCCGTTCGTCATCGTTTCCGATCGAGGCAGGAGACGGGTTCGAGACGTCCTGCCACGGGTCTCCGGCTCAGGGGCAGCGCGGCGACTCGGACGAGTGTACGGAAGCGTCGTTACCGAGTCGAGACCAAACGCCCCGCAGGTAACGAAACGGTAAAGACTCTCAGGAACGACCAGGAACGGTCAGCCGCGTTCGATGTAGACGTGCTGCGCGACCTCGATCGGCAGCTCGATGCCCGAGTCCTCACCCTCGACGCGGACCGCGACGTAGGCGCCAGCGCGCTGCACGCTCGCCACGCGCCCGGGCATGACGCCGGCGGTGCGGAGCTGGTGCAGGAGTTCCGGTTCGAACTGCACGGGCTCGCCCAGGCGTCGGACGACCCCGGTCGTGACGGCGTCGGTGCCCTCGGTCGCGGCGACGATGTTCTGGACGCCGTCGAGGAACCCGGCGGCCGCGGGGCCACCGATCTCGGCCAGCCCCGGGATCGGGTTGCCGTACGGCGACTCCGTCGGGTTGCCGAGCATCTCGAGCAGGCGGACCTCGACCTGCTCGCTCATGACGTGCTCCCACCGGCAGGCCTCGTCGTGCACGAACGCCCAGTCGAGTCCGATGACGTCGGCCAGCAGGCGTTCGGCCAGACGGTGCTTGCGCATCACGTGCGTGGCGCGGGAACGACCCTCGTCGGTGAGCTCCAGGTGCCGGTCGCCGGAGACGACGACCAGGCCGTCGCGCTCCATGCGGGCGATGGTCTGCGAGACCGTCGGGCCCGAGTGTCCGAGGCGCTCGGAGATGCGCGCGCGCAGCGGCACGATCGCCTCTTCCTCGAGGTCGAGGATGGTGCGAAGGTACATCTCCGTGGTGTCGACGAGATCGGTCACGGTCCGCCTCTCATGTCTGGGCCCAGCGCCGACCACACTACTTGTTCGCACCGACGAACACCGACCGGCGCCCGGGTGCACGTGAGAAAGGGTCATCCGACGCGGTGGACGGGCGGGCCGAACACTCCCCGTCCGGCCGGTACACGGGCTCGGGCGGGCGGATCGTCATCGTTAGGATCGGTGCATGGCAGACATCGTCATCCCGGCCGAACTCCTCCCCACCGACGGTCGCTTCGGCTGTGGTCCGTCGAAGATCCGCGGCGCCCAGCTCGAGTCCCTCGTGACGCGCGGCGCCACGATCCTCGGCACGTCGCACCGCCAGAAGCCCGTGAAGGACCTGGTCGGCAGCGTCCGCTCCGGCCTCGCCGACCTGTTCCAGATCCCCGAGGGCTACGAGGTCGTCCTCGGCAACGGCGGCTCGACCGCGTTCTGGGACGCCGCCGCCTTCGGCCTCATCGAGCGCCGTGCCGAGAACCTGTCCTTCGGCGAGTTCGGGTCGAAGTTCGCCAAGGCCGCAGCGGCCCCGTGGCTCGAGGCGCCGCACGTCGTCGAGGCACCGGGTGGCTCCCTCGCCGCACTCGAGCCGGTGGAGGGCGTGGACGTCTACGCCTACCCGCACAACGAGACCTCGACGGGCGTCATGGCCCCGGTCGTCCGCGCGACCGGTGACGCCGGCGCCCTGACCGTCGTCGACGCGACGAGCGCCGCCGGTGGAGCCCTGTTCGACGTCAGCGCCACCGACGTCTACTACTTCGCCCCGCAGAAGAACTTCGCCTCGGACGGCGGCCTGTGGCTCGCGCTGCTCTCCCCCGCCGCGATCGAGCGGATCGAGCGGATCGCCGCCTCCGACCGGTACATCCCGGAGTTCCTGTCGCTCAAGAACGCCGTCGACAACTCGCGCCTGAACCAGACCCTGAACACCCCGGCGATCTCCACGCTGCTGCTCCTCGACGAGCAGGTGCGGTGGATGAACGAGTCCGGTGGCCTGGCGTGGGCGGACCTCCGCACGAAGACCTCGTCGTCGACGATCTACGACTGGGCCGAGGCCAGCGACTCCGCGACCCCGTTCGTCTCCGACCCCGCCGCTCGGTCCCAGGTCGTCGCCACGATCGACCTCGACGACTCGATCGACGCCAAGGCCGTGGCCGCGACCCTGCGCGCGAACGGCATCGTCGACACCGAGCCGTACCGGAAGCTCGGCCGCAACCAGCTGCGCGTCGCGACCTTCACCGCGATCGACCCGGACGACGTCGCGAAGCTCGTGCGCGCGATCGACTTCACGATCGACGCCCTGCGCTGACGTCGGGGACACCCGCCGGAACGAGGACGGGCCCGGCACCACCGGATCGGTGGTGCCGGGCCCGTTCGTCGGTCCGGGTGGGTCAGGCGCGGTGGAAGCCCGGGTCGGCCTCGCCGGCGTCGAGCTGGTCGACGTCGAGATCGGCGTCGGGCTCGAACGGCTGCACGCGGCGGGCACGGCGGCGACGGGGCGGCTGCGGGGCCTGGACCTCGGCGGTCGAGGCGGCGGCGGTGTTGCTGTCGGTGTCGCTCACATCGGCGAGCGCATCGACGTCCACGCCTTCGATGTCGTCGTCGTCCGACTCGTCGAGGTCGTCCTCGTCGGCGTCGAACTCGTCGTCATCGTCGTCGTCCGACTCGTCGTCGTCCTCGTCGTCATCCGAGTCGTCGTAGTCGTCGTCCTCGTCCGAGTCCTCGTCGTCGTCCGACTCGTCGTCGTCTTCGTCGTCGTCCTCATCCGACTCGTCGTCGTAGTCCTCGTCGTCCGAGTCCTCGTCCGACGCGTCCTCGCCCTCGTGCTCCTGCGCGGCCCGGTACTCGGCCAGTCGCTCGGACCACGGCACCCACTCGGGCGCGACGAGCGAGCCGTCCCCGGGCATCAGCTCGACCTCGAGCACGGTCGGTTCCTCGTCGCCGATCTTCGCAACGCTGACGGTCCAGCGCCACCCGGGGTACCCGGGCAGGCGGTTGGCGAACAGGACGGACACGACGCCGTCCCCTTCGTCCACGGTGCCGACGGGTGCGCCGACGGTCGACTCGGGGGTGACCTCGAGCAACGCCTCGCGCGCCAGGGCGGTGTAGTCGATGGGCGCTGCGTCGATGGACGCTGCGTCGGGAGCCGTCTCGGCCCCTGCTCTCTCGGACTCGGTCATGGGGTCACGCCTCCAACTGGTCTGCGACGTGCCGCAGGATGGCGGCGATGCGATCGCCGTTCTTCGGGTAGCGGCCGTGGCGGAGGTCTCCGCTGATCCGGTCGAGTTCCTTCACCAGGTCCTCGACGATCACGGCCATGTCGTCCGCGGAGCGACGGGTCATCCGCGACAGCGACGGCTGGGGCTCGAGCAGCCGCACGGACAACGCCTGCGACCCCTTCTTGCCCTGGACGACGCCGTACTCGAGCCGCGTGCCGGCCTTGACGGTCACGACGCCGTCGGGCAGCGAGGACGCGTGCAGGAACACCTGGTCGCCGTCGTCTCCGGTGATGAAGCCGAAGCCCTTGTCGTCGTCGTAGAACTTGACCTTGCCGGTGGGCATGCGTGGACTCCTCGAGGTCGTGGTACGGCCGTGGTGCGTCGGATATCCTGGGTCGATGGCCAAGCCGACCCGATCAACCGGGAACCCGCAGGACTCCGCAGAACCCCCGGTGACGTTCAATCGTACCGAACGCGCTCTGGCGTTCATGATCGGTGGGATCATCATCCTCGGCCTGCTCTGCTTCGTCGCGATGATCATCATGTGGCTCACCGCGCCCAGCGCCCAGGGTGCGATGCCGTGGCCGGTGGTCATGGCGATCCCGCTCTACGGCTTCCCGATCGCCATGGTGCTGGTCTTCACGCTCCTCGGCATCACCTGGACACGTCGCGCACGAGCGAACCGGACGGCTCGCTGACGTCCGCCCCGGACGCTGGCACCGGACGATGACGACCACCGCCGACCTCGCCGCCCGACTCCGGGCGATGCCGGACGATGCGCTCGAGCGCCTCGTTGCGGCGAGGCGACTCCCCACCGCTGCACTCGCCGAGACCGGCCCGCAGCGCATCACCGACTTCTTCGACCTCGCCGAGGCACTCCGCAGCGACGACGCCGTGGACGCCGCCGTCGAGCACCTGCCGCGCGCCACGATCCTGGCGCTGCGTGACGGCGGCGCCGTCGACGCGCTCGGCCCCGCGATCGAGCTCGGCCTCGCCGACGAGGACGGCGCAGTCGACGACGCGGTCGCCGCTCGCGTGGCCGCCCACCCCGACCTCACCTCGCTCGACGAGCAGCCTGGAGGCCCGGAGCAGGTCCGCCCCGCTGCTCCCGCCCTCGACGCCGCGGCACTCGAGCGTGCGCGCACCACGGGTGCGGAGCAGGCGTTCGCGACGATGACCGTGCTCGCCGAACTGCTGCGGGCGGTCGACGCCGGCGCGGTCCGCGAACTCGTCAAGGGCGGGATCGGCATGCCGCTCGCCCGCACCCTGGCCGAACGCATCGGCACCGATGCCGAGCTCGTCGCCGGTCGCCTGGCGCTGCTCGACGGCATCGGGTTCGCCGACCCCGACACCGGACGCTGGATCGTCACCGACCCCGGGCACGCGTGGTTGCTCGCCGGCTGGCCGGAGCGCTGGGTGTCGCTGGTGGCCGCGTGGTCGGACACGCTCCCGCCCGCCGTGCACCAGGTGCTCGAGCTGGCCGACGGGGACCTGCGCGACCTCGTGCCGCTCGGGCGCTGGGCGTACCCGGCGGGCTCCCGCTGGCTCGATGCCCTGCTGCTCGACGTCGCCGGCACCGCGGCGTCGCTCGGCCTGGCCGTCGACGGCATCGTGACGAGCACCGGCCGGGCACTCCTCGACGGCGACGCCGACCAGGCCTCCGACGACCTGCCGGGCACCGTCGAGCGGGTCTACCTGCAGCACGACCTCACCGTCATCGCACCGGGGCCGCTCGCGCCGGTGGACGACGACGCCCTGCGCACCGTCGCCGTGCTCGAGGCACCGGGCCTCGCGGCGCGCTACCGCATCTCCGAGGACACCCTGCGCGCGGCGTTCCGGGCCGGACACTCCCGCGACGACCTGCTGTCCCTGCTCGGACGGCTGTCGGCCACCGGGATCCCGCAGCCCCTCGCCTACCTGATCGACCAGGTGGCCGGACGCGACGGCAGCATCGTCGTCGACCGGGGGCCGGGCGGCGTCGGGACCGAGGTCCGCGGCACCGCCGACCAGCTCGACCTCGTCGGGGTGGACGCCGAGCTCCGGCAGCTCGCGTGGGAGCGGCCCGACCTGACGACGCTGACCACGCGCTACCCGCCGCACGTCGTGCACACCGCGCTCGAGGACCAGCGCTACCCGGCCGTCCTGACGACCGCAGCCCGCCCCGAGGCGCACCACGGGCCTCCCGGCCGGCGCAGCCCCACCGGACGCTCGCCGGAGCAGTCGGCGCACGCACTCGTCGAACGGCTCCGCCTGACGACGCAGCGCGGCGACGCGGAGCCGGAGCAGGAGTGGCTCGGTCGGCAGATCGACCTGGCCGTGCGCGGACGCACGCCGATCCGTGTGACCGTCCGGATGCCGGACGGCTCGGAGCGGCCGTTCTCGATCGTGCCGACCTCGGTCGCGGCCGGACGCGTCCGCGGGCGGGACACGGCCGTCGACGTCGAGCGGACCCTGCCGCTGTCGCTCGTCGTGTCGGTCGAGAGCGACGCCTGAGCCGCGCGGTCACCCGCACGCAGGTGCCGACGGCTAGGCTGGCAGGTCATGAACGGACCGCTGATCGTGCAGAGCGACCGCACCGTGCTCCTCGAGGTCGCGCACCCCGACGCCGAGGACGCACGCCACGAGCTCGCGGCCTTCGCCGAGCTCGAACGCGCTCCCGAGCACGTGCACACCTACCGGATCACCCGCCTCGGACTCTGGAACGCGCGCGCCGCGGGCCACGACGCCGAGGCGATGATCGACACCCTGGAACGCTTCGCGAAGTTCCCCGTGCCGCAGAGCGTCACGGTCGACATCCGCGACACGGTCTCGCGCTACGGACGACTCGTGATCCGTCGCGAGGAACGACCCGACGCGCCCGTGATCGCGAACTCCCCCACCGAGGAACTCGAGCAGCTGCCGCTCCTGCTCCTCACCGCCGAGGACCCGTCGGTGCTGGCCGAGGTCATCCGGTCGAAGCGCATCAAGCCGCTGCTCGGCGACATGCGGTCCTCGACCGAGGTCGAGCTGCAGCCGTGGGCGCGGGGACAGATCAAGCAGGAGCTCGTGAAGCTCGGCTGGCCGGCGGAGGACCTGGCGGGCTACACCCCGGGCCAGCCGCACCCGATCGACCTGGACACCGCCGAGTGGCACATGCGGCCGTACCAGGAGCAGGCGGTCGACACGTTCTTCGCCCAGGGCTCCGGCGTCGTCGTGCTGCCCTGTGGCGCGGGCAAGACGCTCGTCGGCGCCGGTGCGATGGCGACCGTCAAGGCGACCACGCTCATCCTCGTGACGAACACCGTCTCCGCGCGGCAGTGGCGCACCGAGCTCCTCAAGCGCACGACCCTGACGCCGGAGGACATCGGCGAGTACTCGGGCAGCGTCAAGGAGATCCGGCCGGTCACGATCGCGACCTACCAGATCCTCACCGCCCGCCGGAAGGGCGAGTACACGCACCTGTCGCTCCTCGACGCCCTCGACTGGGGCCTCATCGTCTACGACGAGGTGCACCTGCTGCCGGCGCCGGTGTTCAAGCTGACCGCCGACCTGCAGGCCCGCCGACGCCTGGGCCTCACCGCGACGCTCGTGCGCGAGGACGGCCGCGAGGGCGACGTCTTCTCGCTCATCGGGCCGAAGCGGTACGACGCCCCGTGGAAGGAGATCGAGGCGCAGGGCTACATCTCACCGGCCTCCTGCTACGAGGTCCGCATCGACCTGCCGCACCAGGACCGCCTGGAGTACGCAGCGTCGAGCGACGACGAGCGCTACCGGCTCGCCGCGACGTCCCCGGCCAAGACCCCCGTGGTGCGGGAACTCATCGAGAAGCATCGCGGTGAGCAGATCCTGGTGATCGGGCAGTACATCGACCAGCTCGACGAACTGGCTGCGTCGCTCGACGCCGCGGAGATCACGGGGGTGACCCCGGTCGACGAACGGGAGCGGCTGTACGACGCGTTCCGGTCCGGCGAGGTCGACGTGCTCGTCGTCTCGAAGGTCGCGAACTTCTCGATCGACCTGCCCGATGCGACCGTCGCCATCCAGGTCTCCGGCTCGTTCGGGTCGCGGCAGGAAGAGGCACAGCGGCTCGGCCGGCTCCTCCGCCCGAACAAGGACGGCCTGCCCGCGTCGTTCTACACGCTCGTGGCCCGGGACACCGTCGACCAGGACTTCGCGCAGAACCGGCAGCGGTTCCTGGCGGAGCAGGGCTACTCGTACACGATCCTCGACGCCGACCAGGTCCAGACGCCCGTGGGCTGACGCACGAACCGCTCTCAGGAAACCCCGAGGGAACAGTCAGAAGATAAGACCATGAGCGATGGCCCCAAGATCCTGATCGTCGACGACGAGCCGAACATCCGCGACCTCCTGACGACCTCGTTGCGCTTCGCCGGCTTCGCCGTGCGTGCGGTGGGCAACGGAGCACAGGCGATCTCCGCCGTGCTGGAAGAAGAGCCGGACCTCATCATCCTCGACGTGATGCTGCCCGACATGAACGGCTTCGGCGTGACCAAGCGCCTGCGTTCCTCGGGCTACACGTCGCCGATCCTGTTCCTCACAGCGAAGGACGACACCGAGGACAAGATCACCGGCCTCACCGTCGGCGGCGACGACTACGTCACCAAGCCGTTCTCGCTCGACGAGATCGTCGCCCGCATCAAGGCCATCCTCCGTCGCACCATGAACGACGAGGAAGACGCGATCATCCGCGCCGGCGAGCTCACGATGGACCAGGACACGCACGAGGTCACGATCGGCGACGCGCAGATCGAGCTCTCGCCCACCGAGTTCAAGCTGCTCCGCTACCTGATGCTCAACCCGAACCGCGTGCTGTCGAAGGCGCAGATCCTCGACCACGTGTGGGAGTACGACTTCAACGGTGACGCGGGCATCGTCGAGAGCTACATCTCGTACCTGCGCCGCAAGCTCGACCAGTACTCCGCCGAGCCGATCATCCAGACCAAGCGCGGCTTCGGCTACATGCTGAAGGCGTCCAAGGCTTCGTAGGAGCAGGAGTCCCACGGGGCTCGACTTCACGGCGGTCGTCCGGTTTCACCGGGCGGCCGCTGTCTATCGTTGGGGCAGCATGCACACGCGAATGAACCACTGGTGGGACGGGATCTCCCTGCGCACCAAGATCACCGGGATCACGGTGCTGCTCGTCGCGCTCGGATTGCTCGTCGCCGGACTCGGCACGATGACAGTGCTGTCCACCTACCTCATGCAGCAGCTCGACAACACGGTCAAGCAGACGACCGAGCAGCTCGAGGGCCAGAACATCAGCGACGGCGAGCAGTACTGCAAGCTGTCCGTCGTCGTCTCGCAGAGCGCCTACGTCGCCGCGTACGACGCCGACGGTGACCGGATCTGCCAGACGAAGGCGTCGAGTCGACCCGACGTCCGTGAAGCCACCCTGGTCGAGGCCTCGCAGGCGAACCAGCGCATCTCGCTCTACGACAGCCAGCACAACCACGAGTGGCGTGCGCAGATCATCCCGGCATCGCTGCAGAACCAGTCCGACGGCACCACCGAGACCGGCTACGTGCTCATCGCGGTCTCCAGCGCCGGCACCGACGAGACGATCGGCAAGTTCACCGCGATCTTCCTCGGGTTCGGTGCCTCGGTCATCCTGCTCGGCGCCATGCTCACCCGGCTGCTCGTCACCGCGACCTTCGACCCGCTGCGCGACGTCGAGGACACCGCGGCCCGGTTCGCCGCGGGTGACTTCAACCAGCGCCTCGAGGCCGACACCCCGAACACCGAGGTCGGCCGCCTCAACCGCTCCCTCAACGTCATGCTCGAGCGGATCGACTCCGCGTTCGAGGACCGCGAGCGCACCATCGCCCAGATGCGCCGGTTCGTCGGCGACGCCTCGCACGAACTCCGCACGCCGCTGGTGTCCCTGCGCGGGTACGCCGAGCTGTACCGGATGGGTGCCCTGCGCAAGGAAGAGGACGTCGCCCAGGCGATGGAGCGAATCGAGAAGGAAGCGCAGCGGATGGGCCTGCTCGTGCAGGACCTGCTGCAGCTCGCCCGCATCGACGAGTCGAAGCCCCTCGAGCTCGGCCCGGTCGACCTCGTCGCCATCGCCCGCGACTCGGCGCTCGACACGATGGCCTCCAACCCCGACCGCGAGATCCAGGTCCTCGTCGAGGACTCCCTGACCGGCGAGAGCGTGCCCCAGGCCGTCCGTCCGTCGGCGTCGTCGTCGTCCATCGGCTCTCCGGACTCCGGCGAAGCACCGCCCGTGTCGCCCACCTCGGCGAACACCACCGGGCCGATCGCGTTCTCGCGCCAGACCATCGCGCGCCTGCGGGCGCGTCGCACCCGCGCTATGAACATCGACGCCGGTGCTGCCCCGACGGATGAGACCACCCCGCTGCCCACGGTCGTGCTGCCGAAGCGTCCGCCGATCGTCCTGGCGGAGGAGAACAAGATCCGCCAGATCGTCACGAACCTGATGGGCAACGCCATGCGGTTCACGGCGAACGACGACCCGATCGAGATCGGCATCGGCGTGGACGACGAGCGCGGCATGGCACACCTCGACGTGATCGACCACGGTGAGGGCATCCCGCCGCAGCTGCGCGAGAAGATCTTCCAGCGCTTCTGGCGTGCGGACACCTCGCGCGCCCGGGACACCGGCGGCTCGGGCCTCGGGCTCGCCATCGTGTCCGGGATCGTCGCGGCCCACCACGGCTCGGTCGAGGTCTTCGACACCGAGGGCGGCGGCGCCACCTTCCGCGTCTGGCTCCCCCTGCTCCCCCGCGACTTCGCCGCCTGACCCGCGCGCGCCGCTGCTCGGCCGTGCCGCGGCATCCCGGGCGTCCCGGGCGGTCACAACACCCCGTCCGACGCCGCCGAGTGGTCACGATCTGTCGTCTGCGCGCCCGCTGACCGACAGTTCGTGACCGGCCGGCGCAGGGCCGACGACACGTTCTGACCGCCCGGGGACGAGATCTTCCGCGTGGCGATCACGGCCGTCACGCGGACCGCCGACGACTTCCGACCGCTCGGACCTCGAACGCCTGGCGGAGTCGCTCGAACAACACCGCGGGTCGGTGTGCGTCCGATGCCGTCGCGTGGATCACGAGCCAGTCGTTCACCACGAACCCGTTGTCCCGTCGTTGATCGTGTCGGAAGGTGTCGCGCTCCCGGTGGTGATCGCCGTCGTACTCCAACGCGATGCCGAACTCCGGCCACGCCATGTCGACGCGTCCGAGGAACCGCCCCGCACCGTCGTGCACGTCGACGTTCAGCTCCGGCTCGGGGAACCCCGCTTCGACCACGGCCAGACGGAGCCAGGTCTCCTGCGGCGACTCCGCCCCGGCCCGGACGAGGTCCAACGCGCGCCGAGCAGCGAGCGCGAAGCGTGTGCCGGGGCGGATCGACACACGGAGGTCGTCCGCCGTCGCCAGCCCGGCTGGTCCGACGAGGTGGTCCCCGATCGCGACCAGCGCGTCACGTTCGAGCACGGCGGCGCACTCGAACCACATCTGCGCCGGGACACTGACGAGGAACCCGCGGTGTTCGACCGTCCTCGGCCGGTCAAGGCGGTGCGCGACCACGCCGGGCCGACGCATCCGGCACCCGTCCCTCGCGGTCGAGACGTGCACCGGCCCAACCGAGCGCACCGACTGCGGCAGTGGCGCACCCCAGATCGCGGCGGCGGTCGTGTGGCTGAAGAACTGATCGGGACGCATGACCAGGGCGACGGCGTCGATGAAGTCGACCGAGTCGATCGGGGCACGGACGCCGTGGACCGGGGCTGCCAGGTCGGTGCGTCGGAGTCGTTCCGGATCGATGCCGTGCCCCACCGCATCGGCCACGCGGAAGGTGGATCGGTCGAACGGCGCAGGGAGGCGACGGGCAGCTGGCATGCCGTCATGGTCGTTGCGGGGCACGCGAGCCGGCCACGCGCACTCGCAACCTGTGGAGAACGAGGTGAGCCGAGCCTCCTGTGCGGGAGAGACGACCCCGGGCACGCGCAAGCCGCACGCACGAGCCGGCCACGACTCCCCGCTCCTGCGCCGCCGGACGGTCACGAAGTGTCGACGGGAACGGGCCCAACCGACGGTTCGTGACCGCTCGGCGAACCTGAGCGGGGTGTTGTGACCTCCCGGCCCCGCACCGCCCCGACCGCACACGCAGAAGGGCCCCACACGCGCAGCGTGCGGGGCCCTTCCGTCAGGCGGACTTAGAAGTCCATGCCACCCGTCGGGTCGCCAGCCGGAGCAGCAGGGGTGCGCTCGGGCTTCTCGGCGACGACGGCCTCGGTGGTCAGGAACAGACCGGCGATCGACGCAGCGTTCTGCAGCGCCGAACGCGTGACCTTGGCGGGGTCGATGATGCCGGCGGCGATCAGGTCGACGTACTCGCCGGTCGCGGCGTTGAGGCCCCAACCCGACTCGAGCTCGCGGACCTTGGCGGCGACGACGCCCGGCTCGAGACCGGCGTTCAGCGCGATCTGCTTGAGCGGCGCGTCGATGGCCACGCGGACGATGTTCGCACCGGTCGCCTCGTCGCCCTCGAGCTCGAGGGCCTCGAGTGCGACGGCACCAGCCTGGATGAGGGCGACGCCACCACCGGCGACGATGCCCTCTTCGACGGCAGCCTTCGCGTTGCGGACGGCGTCCTCGATGCGGTGCTTGCGCTCCTTGAGCTCGACCTCGGTCGCGGCACCCGCCTTGATGACGGCGACGCCACCGGCGAGCTTCGCGAGGCGCTCCTGGAGCTTCTCGCGGTCGTAGTCGGAGTCGGTCGCCTCGATCTCGGCACGGATCTGGCGGACACGGCCGGCGATCTGCTCGGCGTCGCCGGCACCCTCGACGATCGTGGTCTCGTCCTTGGTGATGACGACCTTGCGGGCACGACCGAGCAGGTCGAGCGTCGCGTTCTCGAGCTTGAGGCCGACCTCTTCCGAGATGACCTGGCCACCGGTCAGGATCGCGATGTCCTGCAGCATGGCCTTGCGGCGGTCGCCGAAGCCCGGGGCCTTGACGGCGACGGACTTGAAGATGCCACGGATCTTGTTCACGACGAGCGTGGCCAGGGCCTCGCCGTCGACGTCCTCGGCGATGATCAGGAGCTGCTTGCCCGCCTGGATCACCTTGTCGACGACCGGCAGGAGGTCCTTGATGTTCGAGATCTTCGAGTTGACGATCAGGATGTAGGCGTCCTCGAAGACGGCTTCCTGACGCTCGGGGTCGGTGACGAAGTACTGCGACAGGTAGCCCTTGTCGAAGCGCATGCCCTCGGTGAGCTCGAGCTCGGTGCCGAAGGTGTTCGACTCCTCGACGGTGACGACGCCTTCCTTGCCGACCTTGTCGATGGCCTCGGCGATGAGCGCGCCGATGGTCGGGTCAGCGGCCGAGATCGACGCGGTCGCGGCGATCTGGTCCTTGGTCTCGATGTCCTTCGCGTTGGCGAGGAGCTGGTCGGAGACGGCGGCGACGGCCTTCTCGATGCCGCGCTTGAGCGACACGGGGTCGGCACCGGCGGCGACGTTGCGGAGGCCTTCGCGGACGAGCGCCTGGGCGAGGACGGTCGCGGTGGTCGTTCCGTCACCGGCGACGTCGTCGGTCTTCTTGGCGACCTCCTTGACGAGCTCCGCACCGATCTTCTCGTACGGGTCGTCGAGCTCGATCTCCTTGGCGATGGAGACACCGTCGTTCGTGATCGTGGGGGCGCCCCACTTCTTCTCGAGGACGACGTTGCGGCCGCGCGGGCCGAGCGTCACCTTCACGGCGTCGGCCAGCTGGTTCAGGCCGCGCTCGAGGCCACGGCGGGCCTCCTCGTCGAAAGCAATGATCTTAGCCATGTGGTTTTTCGTCCCTCCCGGACGTCGTCTTGGGGGTCGTGCTGGCACTCAGCGTGAGCGAGTGCCAACGCCGATTCTGGCACTCGCCGGGTGTGAGTGCAACACAGTCGGGAGGCTCGTGACGACTTCCCAGGACACGTCGCGTCCGGTGGACCCCGCACCACCGCCGCGGTCGCGCTCCCCGCGCCGGTCACCGTCCCGGCACACGACGAACGCGCCGCCCCTGACGGGACGGCGCGTTCTGGAAGTGGTGCTGCTCAGGCGGGGCGGACGGACTCTGCCTGCGGGCCCTTCGACCCGGTGCCGACGTCGAACACGACGGCCTGGCCCTCCTCGAGGACCTTGTAACCCGACATGTCGATGGCCGAGTAGTGCACGAACACGTCCTGGCCCCCTCCATCCACGGTGATGAAGCCGAAGCCCTTTTCAGCGTTGAACCACTTCACGGTTCCGTTGGCCATGATCTCTTGCTCCCTGGTACTGCAGTGCGGAACGACGTGATCGTCGTCTGCATGGGACTCTGACCGAACCCGTCCGATCAGGCAAGAGGTGTGACGTTGTTTCACGTCGATTCCGTCAGAAATCAACGTGCCCGAAACACGGCCGTCACACAATGCGCGGAAAACGCGGCGCGACGACCCGCAGAACGACCGATCAGCCGGCGTAGTCGGCGCCGAGGACGACGCTCACGTCGGCGTTCGGGAACGCCGCCGACTGCTGCACAGCGGTGACGCCGAGCTGCTTCGCGATGCCCTGCGCGACCGCTGCCTGCGACGCCTGCTGGTAGTAGACGATCGTCGACGTGGACCCCGTCGTGCCGGCGTCACCGGTGGAGGCCACCTGCCAGCCGGCGCCGGTCAGCGCCGCACTCGCACGGCTGGCGAGGCCCGTGGTGGTCGTGCCGTTCAGGACGACGACGGTGGTGGTGCCCTGCTGCGCCGGCGTCGCGGCCGCAGCACTGCCCGACCCCGATCCAGCCGAGCCGGAACCGGCGGACGAGGACGCGGACGGCTTGGACGTCGCCGAGGGCTTCGCGGTGGCGGACGCCGACGTGGAGGCCGAGGGGGAATCCGAGCTGTTGAAGGAGTAGCTGCCGTTCAGCAGCGCGAGGACGAGCACCCCGACGCCGACGAGCACACCGGTGGCGAGCGCCGCCCAGGCGAAGGCGATCCAGCCACGGCCGCGACGCTGGGCACCGCGGTGCGCACCGACCCGCGGGCCGTCGGCGACGTCGTCGAACCGGTCTCGGGGGAATCTCGTGCTCATCGTTCCTCTTCACGTCCTTCGGGAGCGGCACCGGGCGCGACGAAGCTGCGCGTCGCCCGGGCGCTGGTGCGCGCGTGACGGAGCCGCTGCAGCCGGCTGACGAGCTGCGGGTCGTACGCGAGTGCCGCGGGCGAGTCGATCACGCGGTTCAGCACCTGGTAGTAGCGCGCCGCCGACATCTCGAACTCGACCCGGATCTCCGCTTCCTTCGTGCGGTCGTGCCGTGCCCGGTCCTGCTCGAACGTCAGCACGTGCTGGGCGAGCTCGCTGAGCTGCTCACTGCTGCGTTCGTCGGTGGGGCTGGTCACTGCGGTTCCGATCACGGTCGGGTAACGGGTCTCGCACATCGTAGGGGTGGAGTCGATCCGGACCCTGGCACGGCGCTGGACTGTCGCGAACACCGGTCACAGGTTCGGCGCGCGGAACCAGCGCACACGTGTCCCGAACGGGTCCGAGACGGCCACCGCGTCCCCGTCGAGCGAGACCGTCGCGAACGCGTCCGGGTCGGCCGCGTCGACGTCGTCGGGCAGCGTCGCCGCCACCCCGCGCAGGATCCCGGTGCGTTCGAGGGCGATCCAGTGCACGCCGCGCGCACGGATCCGGTCGACGAACCGCTGCCGGTCCGCGCCCGGCACGTAGACCAGCGTCCCGGTGGTCAGGACGACCGGTTCGACGTCGTCCGGCAGGGCGTCCAGTGCACGGTCGAGGTCGCCGGGCAGCGCGCCCCGGATCCGGACGGGAGGCACGGTGAGCGTCGCGGACGCCGCCGCCCGCATCAGGGCGGTCCGGTCCGACGCCTCGGGCGGGACGGCCTCGACCAGCCGGTCGAACGCACCGGGGACCGACAGGTCGATCGGGTTCGGGTCGAGGGCCACCCGGGCGCCGACCCTGATCGGGACGGTCGCGGGAGTGGGGACGGCCCCGGTTGCGTCCGCGACGAGCCGGACCGAGGGCTCGGCGACCGCCGTGTGCATCCGGAGGACCGCGGCCCCGGAACCGACGCGGTAGTCCAGGGTCACCCGGTCCGGGATCGAGCACAGCCCGGCGGCGGCCCCGGCGTCGACCAGGCCGAGCGGACGGGCGGACCGTTCGGCGAGCGCCGCGAACAGCGGGACGACCGGGGCGAGCCGCTGCGGGTCGTTGGCCTGCACCGTGGCGGAGGCGAGGGCCGCGACCAGCGCGGGGCGGGCCTCCAGGCCGAGCGCGCGCAGCGCACCCGGGTGCGACGGGTCCGCGCCCAGCCGTCGCGCGACCGCGAAGAACAGTTCCGGCTGCCGCTGCTGCTCGGGGACCTCGGCGAGGAGCGCGACGAGGGAGCCGTCGAGCGACCGTGCCCAGGCCGCGTACGACGGCGAGACCGCCTGGATGCGGTCGGCGTACGCGTCGTACCGGGCGCGGGTGTCCATCAGCGTCCGGGTCGGTGCATGCCGACGTGGCGGATGCCGGCCTCGTCGTACGGCTCCCCGAACCGCACGAAGCCGTACCGCTCGTACAGGGCTGCGACGTACTCCTGGGCATGGAGGACGAACGGGTCGTGTCCGTGTTCGTCGAGGACGGCGGCGACGAGCCGGCCGGCGATCCCCTGTCCACGATGCCCGGGGTCGGTCGCGACCCGGCCGATCACCCACGCCGGCGGCGCCGCGCCGTCGGGGTGGACCTCGTCGGCCGCCGGGCGGATGAGCCGCAGGTACCCAACCGCATCGGTGTCCGTGCCGAACCACCAGTGCTCGGTGTCGGGCTCGCGGTCACGGCCGTCGAAGTCCTCGGCGGTGACCCGCTGCTCGAGCGCGAACACGCGGTTGCGCAGGACGACGATGCCGTACAGTTCGTCCGTCGTCAGACGGGTCCAGCGGGCGTGGTGCACGGAATGCTCGGACATCGTGGCGAGTTTAGTGAAGTGGTCGGGAGTGCCCGGAAGAGCCCGGCCGGAAGCAGGAGGAACCAATGGCATACAACGTCGACAAGTCCGACGCCCAGTGGCGCGAGGAGCTCTCCCCGGACCAGTACGCCGTCCTCCGCCAGGCGGGGACCGAACGACCGTGGACCGGTGAACTCCTCGACGAGGAGCGCGCCGGCGTCTACACCTGTGCGGCCTGCAACGCGGAGCTGTTCAAGAGCGGCACGAAGTTCGACTCCGGCTGCGGCTGGCCGTCGTTCTACGAGTCGGTGAACCCGGACGCCGTGCAGCTCATCGAGGACAACTCCCTCGGCATGGCCCGCACCGAGGTCCGTTGTGCGAACTGCGGTTCGCACCTGGGCCACGTGTTCCCGGACGGGTTCGGCACCCCCACGGGTGACCGGTACTGCATGAACTCGATCTCGCTGAACTTCTCGGAGAAGTCGGGCGAGTGAGCCCCGGACGCCCTCACCGGTAAGATGAGCGGCGTCAGCCGGCATGGCGCAATTGGTAGCGCACCGTACTTGTAATACGGGGGTTGCGGGTTCAAGTCCCGCTGCCGGCCCCAGACGAAGCGATGCCCCGGGCGAAGTCTCGCCCGGGGCATCGGCACACGGAACGCGGATCAGGGGGCGTTCCGGGCGCTGGACGCGGTAACCAGCCGGTCGTGCGACGAGGATGACACCTCACCGACCCGCGCGTCCACACCCTGACCCCACATCCGCGGAAATCCGCACGATGTGCACGAACGCGCCGGGGTCCTGTCCGGTCAGCGCCCGCCGGTGATCTTCCGCTCCCGCTGCGCGACGCCGGCGGTGCCGTAGGGGTAGTCGTCGATGCGGGGAGCGCTGGCGTCGGTCAGCCGGGCGAGCTCGTCGTCGGTGAGCACCAGGTCGGCGGCACCGAGGTTGTCCTCGAGCTGCGACAGGGTGCGGACGCCGAGGATCACGCTCGTGACCGCGGGCCGGGCCAGCAGCCAGGCCAGTGCGACCTGCGACTTCGACGCGTCGTGGGCGTCGGCCACCTCGGAGACGGCGTCGAGCACCTCCCACGTGCGCTCGTCACCGTTGCGGGCCTCCCACGCCTCCATGCCACGCTGCGGGTTCTCACCCAGGCGGGTGGCGCCGGACGGGGCCTCGTCGCGCTGGTACTTGCCGGAGAGCCAACCGCCGGCCAGGGGCGACCAGGGCAGCAGGCCGATGCCGGCGTCGAGGCAGGCGGGCACGACCTCGTGCTCGATGTCGCGGACGAGCAGGTTGTACTGCGGCTGCAGGGTGACGGGCGGTGCCCAGCCGTGGGCCTTCGCCTCGTAGACGGCCTTGGTGACCTGGTAACCGAGGTAGTTCGAGAACCCGTAGGAACCGATCTTGCCGGCGGACACGGCGTCGTCGAGGAACCGCAGGGTCTCGTCGATGGGGGTCAGGGCGTCCCACGCGTGCATCTGGTACAGGTCGATGTGGTCGACGCCGAGCCGCTCGAGCGAGGCGTCGAGGGCCACGCGCAGGTGTCGTCGGGACAGGCCGAGGTCGTTCGGGCCGTCGCCCTGCGGGAACCGGCCCTTGGTGGCGAGGACGACCTGCGCGGCCTCGGTGGGGTGTGCTGCGAGCCAGCGGCCGATGATCCGCTCGGACTCGTTGCCGGAGTAGACGTCCGCCGTGTCGACGAGCGTGCCACCGGCGGCCACGAAGGCGTCGAGGATGGCGTGTGAGGTGGGTTCGTCGGCTTCGCTGCCGAACGTCATGGTGCCGAGGGTCAGCGTCGACACCGATGTCCCGCTGTTGCCGAGGAGTCTGTAGTCCATGGCGGGGACGGTACGCCCGGTGCCGGCCGACCGAGGGGACCCACGAGTACCCCTCAGCGCGGGGCGGACAGGAACCGCAGTGCCGCTTCGCGGAACGGCCGCGAGGTCGGGGCGTTGAAGTGGTTGCGCCCGGGGATCTCGAAGAAGGTGGCGTCCGGTGCGGCTTCGGCGAGCCGGACCGCGCTGTCGCGGATGCCGTCCTCGCTGCCGGCGGCGATCAGGAGCGGCTGCGCCGGGGCGTTCTCCGGGGTCGGCTCGATGCTGTTCCGCATCCCCTCGACCATGGCCACGAGCGCGCCGAGGTCGTTGCCCTCGACGTTGCCCGCCATCGTCAGGTAGCCGTTGGTGACGCGGTCTTCGATCGGGGTGCCGTCGGCGATGTACGCCTTCGCCTGGTCGACGCGGACGCGACGCATCGGGTCGGCGTCCGGGATCCCGCCGAACACCGCACGTGAGATCCGGCCGGGCAGCCGTTCGGCGGTGTGCCAGCCGACCCGTGCGCCGAGCGAGTACCCGAGGTACGCGACGTCGTCGAGCAGGTACGTGTCGATGACCGTGGTGACGTCGGCGACGAGCAGGTCCATCGAGTAGGCACCCGGGTCGTGCGGCTTCGCGCTCGCGCCGTGCCCGCGCTGGTCGAGTGCCACGACCCGGTAGCCGGCACGGACCAGGTGCCGCGTCCAGCCCGAGGCGTGCCAGTTGAGCACCGCACCGGAGGCGAAGCCGTGCACCGCGATCACGGCCGGGGCGTCGGGGTCGCCGAAGTCGTAGGTCGCGAGTCGCAGCCCGTCGGGCGACATCACGAACCGGGGGCGGGGCGCTTCGGGGACGAGTGACATGTCCTCTCAAGCGTATCGGGGCAGTGTGGTGGCCATGGACGGCTACGGCGGCGATCAGATCCGGGCGGCGGAACGCCCCCACCTCGACGCGGGGGAACCCCTGATGCAGCGGGCCGCCGACGGGCTCGCGCGCATCGTCGGCGAGCTGCTGGACGACCCGGCCGTGCGGCCGGTCGACGGACCGGGGTCCGTCCTCGTGCTCGCAGGCAGCGGCGACAACGGTGGCGACGCCCTGTTCGCGGGTGCTCGCCTGGCAGCGGCCGGGAGGCACGTGGCGGTCCTGCGCGTCGGCTCCCGTGTCCACGAGGCCGGCCTGGCAGCGGCGCTGGACGCCGGCGCGCGTCTGCTGGACGGCCCGTCCGGCGCCTCGGGACCGAACGCGGGCGGAGCGGCGGACATCCTGCGAGCCGCCGGCCGGAGCGACGGCGAACGCCTGGCGGACGTCGCGACCGAGGCGGCGCTCGAGGCCGACCTGGTGCTCGACGGCATCCTCGGCATCGGGGTGCACGGCGCGAACGCACTGCGGTCCCCCGCGCGGGAGGTCGTGGACGCCATCCGTGAGCTCGCCCGCGACCAGCGTGCGCCGTTCGTGGTCGCGGTGGACGTGCCGAGCGGCATCGACGTGGACACCGGCGGCGTCGCGGACGACCACGTCCTGCACGCCGACGTCACCGTCACCTTCGGCGGTGTGAAGGCCGGCCTGTTGACCGGACCCGCCGCCACCCTCGCCGGCCGGATCGAACTCGTCGACGTCGGGATCGGTGCGGATCTGGCGACGATGGAGCCGCTGATCCGCACCTGACCCCTCGCCCGTCAGTGCTGCTCGAACGTCAGTGGTGCTCGTACAGCACGGGCTCCGGCAGACCGTGTTCGGCGCGGATGCTGCGTGCGATGCCCTCGATGGCGACCAGGGCGTCGACCACGAGTTCGGGCGTGACCGGGAACGGCATGTTGTGGATGGTCTCGCCCTCCACCGTCGCGGCCTCGGCCACGGCGCGCAGCACGTCACGGTCGTCCACCGTCAGGCCGATCTCGGTCAGGGTGTTCGGCAGGCCGACCTTCGTGGTGAAGACGACGAAGTCCTCGATCTCCTCGGCCGGGGCGCCCTCGAGCACGAGCTGCGCGATCGTGCCGATGTTCACCTTCTGCCCGTGTGCCAGGCCGTGCGCCTGCGGGGCCGCGGTCAGTCCGTTGTGGATCGCGTGGGCGGCGGCGAGCCCGCCGGACTCGAAGCCCAGGCCGGACAGCAGCGTGTTCGCCTCGACGACCTTCTCGAGCGCCGGGGTGACGACCTTGGCCTTGACGGCCTCGATGGCCTGCAGGGCGTTCTCGTGCAGGAGCTTCCACGACAGTTCGGCGAGCGCGACGCCGGTCTGGGTCTGCAGGCCGCCGGCCATGGTGTCGGCGTTGGCGCGCTTCGCGGCACGGGCCTCGACCCAGGTCGCCAGCGCGTCGCCGATGCCCGCGACCAGGAACTGCACCGGCGCGTTGGCGACGAGCCGGGTGTCGATGAGCACCAGGTCCGGGTTGTGCGGGAAGAAGCGGTACTCGATGAACTCGCCCTCGGCGGTGTAGATGACGGCGAGCGCCGAGGTCGGGGCGTCGGTGGACGCAGCCGTCGGCACGCTGGCCCACCGGATGCCGGCGAGGTGCCCAGCGGCCTTCGCGGCGTCGATGGCGGAGCCGCCGCCGAGCCCCACGATGACGTCGGCGTCCGTCGCGCGGATCTGCTCGACGAGCTCGTCGACGGCTTCTGGGGTGGCGAAGCGGCCGAACCCGACACGCTCCACGGCCAGGTCGGCGGACCGGAAGCTCTCGGAGACGGCGGTCTCGACGATGCCCCAGACCACGTCGTCGGCGACGATCAGGGGCCGCTTGCCGATCGGGGCGATGAACTCGCCGACGCGGGTGATCGCGTCCTTGCCCTGGACGTAGCGGGCGGGGCTCATCACGGTGCTGATGGGAGTGGCCATTGTGCGGTTCCTTCCGGTTGTCCGACAGGTGTACGACAGGTGTCGGGGTGGCCGACGCCGCCGACGGTACGCGGGGCCGCTGATCGGGAGGTGCTGATCGGTAGGTTCGGGATCATGACGTTCAACGACGACTCGCAACTCCGGGGCGGCAAGGTCAAGCGGCGGGGTCGCACCACGGCGATCGGCGGAGGTGCCGTGGGCGTCGGCGCCATCGTGGTGTTCCTGATCGCGCAGTTCACCGGCTTCGACCTGAGCGGGATCGTCGGCGGCGGCAACGGCCTGACGACGATCCAGCAGGGGGGCGAGTCCGTCGACGCCGCACCCGAGTGCCGGACCGGGCGCGACGCCAACCTGCGCGTCGAGTGCCGGATGGAGGGCGCGGCCGAGTCGCTTGACGCCTACTGGACGTCCGAGGCGCGGTCGCTCGGTGTCTCGTACACGGCACCGGAGTTCTTCCTGTTCCAGGACTCCACCGACACCTCGTGCGGGCAGGCATCGGCCGCGACCGGCCCGTTCTACTGCCCACCGGACCGTGCGGTCTTCCTGGACACCGCGTTCTACGACGACCTGCAGTCGCAGTACGGCTCGTCCGGCGGTCCGCTCGCGCAGATGTACGTCGTCGCGCACGAGTGGGCGCACCACATCCAGCAGCTGCAGGGGTCGTTCGCGAACACCGACCGCTCCGGCACAGGGGCGTCGTCGGGCAGTGTCCGCGTCGAGCTGCAGGCGGACTGCTACGCCGGGGCCTGGGTCGGCGACGCCGCCACGACGAAGGACGCGAACGGCGAGACCTTCTTCGAACCGATCACCCGCTCCCAGATCACCGACGCCCTGTCGGCGGCGAGCGCCGTGGGCGACGACAGCATCCAGGAGCGCGCGACCGGCCGCGTCGACCCGGACTCGTTCACGCACGGGTCGAGCGAGCAGCGACAGCGCTGGTTCCTGCGGGGCTACCAGCAGGGCGCGACGAGCTGCGACACCCTGAGCATCCCGGGTTCGGCCCTGTAGCCGCACCGTCGAACCACGGGAGGCCCGGTGCCAGCTGGCACCGGGCCTCCCGTCCGTGGTCAGCGCGTCAGCGCTCGTCCGGCCGTCAGCGCTTGGTCGGCGTGGGCGACGGGGTCGCGCTCGGCGTGGGCGTCGGGGTGGCGTCGGTCGCCCCGGCGGCCGTCACCACGAAGGTGCGGAAGTCGTCGTTCGTGACCGGCGAGGTCAGCTCGTAGCGCTGCCCGTTCACGAGCACGAGCGGCGTGCCGGGGAACTCCTTCAGCGTCGACCCGGGGATCGTGCCGTCGGACACCGCCGTCGTCTGCTCGTCCACCCACTTGGCGTAGTCCTGGTCGGCGATGCAGCTCCGGACGGCGCTGCGTTCCTGCAGCCCCTGCACGCCCGTGACGACGTCGGTGAGCTCCGCGTCGGTCAGACCCGGGGTGCCCTCGTCCGGCTGCTTCGCGAAGAGCGCCTGGTTCACCGCGTAGAACTGGTTCGGGGAGTGCTCGGCGACGCAGGCAGCGGCGTTCGCGGCGCGGAGGGAGTACTTCGTGCCCTGCGAGCGGTTCGACAGGACCGCGACGGGATGGATGTCGACCGTGGCCGCACCGGAGTCGACGAGGTCCTTGATGTAGTCGCCGTTCGCCTGCTCGAACTGGCCGCAGCCCGGGCAGAGGTAGTCGACGTACAGGGTGATCCGGACGGTGCCGGCGCCGTCGGTCGCGGCGCTGCTCGGCGACGCGGAGGCCGATCCGGACGCGGACGCCGCGACGGGCTTCAGACCCTGCCCGATGGTGATGCCGCCCTGCGACATGGTCGACGGGCCGGGGCCCGCGGGCTTCACGGAGTCGACCAGCACGAGCGTGACGATCGTCGCGGCGGCGAGGAGCACGACCCCGAGCCCGATCTGCAGACCGAGCCGGACACCACGCTGGCGTCGCTTCTGCTGGGTCCGGGCACGCTGGGCTCGCTGGCGGGCGGCTTCACGGCGCTCGTTCCGCGCGGCGCGGGCGGCACCCTCGGGGCGGTTGTTCATCGGTGCGTCGTCCTCCTGATCGGTGTCCGCTCGGCGTTCCCCTGCTCGGCGGACGGACCCGGCGATTGTAGTGGGGCGCTCTGGGAAGCCGCCGACCAAGGGGGAAAACACTGGCGCACCCGGGTGAACTCGTGTTGTATGAACCTCGACAGTCGACGGCGACTGTCCGGGGCCCGTACGGGCACACCGCTTCACTCGGATCGTCCGGCACGTACCTGCCGGTGAAGGAAGGACCGAACGCTCATGGCGTCCGTCACCTATGACAAGGCAACCCGTCTCTACCCCGGAGGCAACCGTCCCGCGGTCGACTCCCTCGACCTGGACGTCGCCGACGGCGAGTTCCTCGTCCTCGTCGGCCCCTCGGGCTGCGGCAAGTCCACCTCGCTCCGCATGCTGGCCGGCCTCGAAGAGGTCAACTCCGGTCAGATCCGCATCGGCGACCGCGACGTCACGGACGTCCCGCCGAAGGACCGCGACATCGCGATGGTGTTCCAGAACTACGCGCTGTACCCGCACATGACCGTCGCCGAGAACATGGGCTTCGCGCTCAAGATCGCCGGCGTCGGCAAGGAAGAGCGCGCCACCCGCGTGCAGGAAGCCGCCAAGCTCCTCGACCTCGAGGACTACCTGGGCCGCAAGCCGAAGGCGCTCTCCGGTGGTCAGCGTCAGCGCGTCGCGATGGGCCGTGCGATCGTCCGTCAGCCGCAGGTGTTCCTCATGGACGAGCCGCTGTCGAACCTCGACGCCAAGCTCCGCGTCCAGACCCGCACGCAGATCGCGTCGCTGCAGCGTCGTCTCGGCGTCACCACGGTCTACGTCACGCACGACCAGACCGAGGCCCTCACCATGGGTGACCGCATCGCGGTGCTCAAGGACGGCATCCTGCAGCAGGTCGGCACCCCGCGTGACCTGTACGAGAAGCCGAACAACGTGTTCGTCGCCGGCTTCATCGGTTCGCCGGCCATGAACCTGCTGCCCGCCGACGTCATCGAGGGCGGCATCAAGTTCGGCACGCTCAACCACGCGATCGACCGCGACACCCTGTCGAACGCCCGTGCCGCACAGATCACGGTCGGCATCCGCCCCGAGGACGTCATCGTGTCGCAGTCCGGCGAGGGCCTGCCCGTCACGGTCGACGTCGTCGAGGAGCTCGGCGCCGACGGCTACCTCTACGGTCACGCCGACGTGAACGGCCAGCGCGCCGACATCGTCGCCCGTGTCGACGGTCGTGCACACCCGTCGATCGGTGACACGATCGTCATCACGCCGAAGCAGGGTCACGTCCACGCCTTCGACACCGAGTCGGGCGACCGCCTCGACGACAAGGCCGTCGTCAGCGCGTAACCAGCGCACTCCCCCGAGAGCCCGCGCCCGCCTCACAAGGGCGGACGCGGGCTCTCGGCTGTCCCCGACACCAGAGGAACCACCGTGCCCGACTCGATGTCCATCACCGCCGCCACCGTCGACCCCGGCCTGCTCGACCTGCCGTGGGACCTGCCGCTCGCCGACTGGCCCGACGACACGATCGTCGCGCTGCCGAAGGGCATCTCGCGGCACCTCGTGCGGTTCGTGCACCTGAGCGGGTACGTCGCCGCGGTGAAGGAGACCGGCGAAGAGGTCGCCCGGTCCGAGTACGAGATGCTCCGGACCCTGCAGCGGATGGACGTGCCGTGCGTGGACCCCGTCGCGGTCATCACGAACCGCGTCGACGCCGACGGTGAACCACTGCACCCCGTGCTCGTGACCCGCCACCTGCGGTTCTCCCTGCCCTACCGCGCGCTGTACTCGCAGACGCTGCGCCCTGAGACCGCCACCCGTCTGGTCGACGCCCTCGCGCTGCTGCTCGTCCGCCTGCACGTCATCGGCTTCTACTGGGGCGACGTGTCCCTGTCGAACACGCTGTTCCGTCGCGACGCCGGAGCCTTCGCCGCGTACCTGGTCGACGCCGAGACCGGCAAGCTCTACCCCGGCGGGCTGTCGAACGGTCAGCGCGAGAACGACCTCGAGGTCGCCCGCGTGAACATCGCCGGCGAGCTGCTCGACCTCGAGGCCGGCGGACGACTCGACGAGAACGCCGACCCCGTGGACGTCTCGAACCGCATCGTCGCCCAGTACCGGACGCTCTGGACCGAGCTCACCGGCACCGAGCAGTTCGACATCAAGGAACGCTGGCGCATCAACGACCGCGTCGAGCGCCTGAACGAGCTCGGCTTCGACATCGAAGAACTGTCGATCCACACGACCGAGGGCGGCTCGCAGGTCCGGATCCAGCCGAAGGTCGTCGACGCCGGGCACCATCAGCGCCGACTGCTGCGACTCACCGGGCTCGACGCCGGCGAGAACCAGGCCCGGCGCCTGCTCAACGACCTCGACTCGTACCGCGCCCGCAACGGCCGTGACGAACTCGACGAGGAGATGGTGGCGCACGAGTGGGTCTCGCGGGTCTTCGAGCCCGTCGTCCGCTCGATTCCCCGTGACCTGCGCGGCCGACTCGAACCCGCCGAGGTGTTCCACGAGCTGCTCGAGCACCGCTGGTTCATGTCCCAGCAAGAGGAACGTTCCGTCTCCCTGCCCGAGGCCACGACCGCCTACATCAACGACGTGCTCCGACACCGTCGCGACGAGCGCCTGCTCATCAACCCGCCGACCTCGTCGATCACCGTGCCGATCCCGGTGCTGGACGACGACGACGCCGACGGGTCCGACGAGTCCGACGACGTCGACGACTGGCGCGCCACGGTCTGACCGTCTCCGCCGGCCGACGTGTCCTGACCGTTCGGGGGTCGGCAACGCGACCGCCTGGAGGCCCGGCCCGCGTCCCGGAGACCGGCGCCGGCCCTCCAGACCGTCACGCCCAGCCCCACCGGCCACCGTGAGCAGGAATGGTCGCCTCCCGCTCGGGGAGGCGACCATTCCTGCACACGAAGTGCTGGGGCTACGCGGTGCGACGGCGCCGCGCGACCTCCCACAGGGTGACGCTCGCGGCGATGCCGGCGTTCAGGGACTCGGTGGCGCTCGAGATCGGGATCGACACGATGGCGTCGCAGGTCTCGGTGACCAGGCGCGACAGGCCCTTGCCCTCGGAACCGACGACGATCACGATCGGGCGGTCCGCGAGCTCGAGGCCGTCGAGCTCCACGTCACCGTCGCCGTCCAGACCGAGGACGAACAGGCCCATCGACTTGAGCGACTTCAGGGTCTGCGTGAGGTTCGGGGCCATCGCGACGGGCGTGCGGGCCGCGGCACCGGCCGAGGTCTTCCACGCCGACGCCGTCACGCCGACCGAACGACGCTGCGGCACGATGACGCCGTGTCCGCCGAAGGCCGCGGTCGACCGGATGATCGCGCCGAGGTTGCGGGGGTCCGTGATGCCGTCGAGTGCGACGAGCAGCGGGACCTGGTCACGCGAGAAGGCCTGCTCGACGATGTCCTCGGACACGGCGTACTGGTACGCCGGCACCTTCAAGGCGACGCCCTGGTGCACGCTGTCGTGTCCGGTGATGCGGTCGAGCTCGGGACGCATGAGCTCGATGATCGGCACGCCGCGGTGGTTGGCGAGCGCGAGGATCTCCTTCACGCGGTCGTCGACCTCGATGCGCGACGCGATGTAGAGCGTCGACGACGGGGTCTTCGTGCGCAGGGCCTCGAGCACGGAGTTGCGCCCGGTCACCAGCTCGGAGTCGTCGGTCTTGCGTGCCGGCGGACGACCCGTGCGACCCTGCGGGGTGCTCGAGGAACCGTGCCGGCCCTTGGCCGCCTCGAAGCGGTCCTTCGCGGCCTTGCGCTTGCCGGCCGGGTGGTACGGGCGGTCCTCGGCCTTCGGGGTCGGCTTGCGACCCTCGAGCGCCTGGGCGCCCTGTCCGCCGGAGCCGACCTGCTTGTTGCCCTTGCGACCGGTGCGGACGGCGCCGGGCCGACCCTTCTTGCTTCCCGAGACGTTCTTCATGCGTAGCTCCTGTTCGGCACTGCCGTGTTCAGGCGATGCTCCAGCGTGTTCCGGACGGCGTGTCCTCGATCGTGATGCCCGCGGCGGCGAGGTCGTCGCGCACGCGGTCGGCCGCGGTGAAGTCCCGTGCTGCCCTGGCGTCCGCGCGCTCCTGCACGAGGCGTTCGACGAGGGCGGCGAGCGGGCCTGCCGAGGTGTCGTGGCCGCCGCCCGACCAGTGGGCGGCTCGCGGGTCGATGCCGAGCACCTCCACCATCGCAGCCACCTGATGGTACGCGGTCCCGAGCGTTTCCGCATCGTCGGCGTCCAGGGCAGCGTTGCCGGTGCGTACGGTCTCGTGCAGCACGGCCAGGGCCTGGGGCACGGAGAGGTCGTCGTCCATGGCCGCGGCGAAGGCCTCGGGCACGGCCGGGGCGTCGGCGAGGTGGACACCCTCGAGCCGGGTCTCGGCGCGCTCGAGGAACCCGGCGATGCGGTCGTACGCCGCCTCGGCCTCGGTCAGTGAGCCCTCGTGGTGGTCGATCGACGAGCGGTAGTGGGCGGCACCGAGGAAGTAGCGCACGACGGCGGGACGGGCGGATCCGAGGAAGTCCGCCGCGAAGATCGAGTTGCCGAGCGACTTCGACATCTTCTGGCCCTCGACCGTCACCAGGCCATTGTGCAGCCAGTAGGACGCGAACGGGTCCCCGGCGGCCGTGGACTGCGCCAGCTCGTTCTCGTGGTGCGGGAAGCGCAGGTCGAGCCCGCCGCCGTGGATGTCGAACGCGGGGCCGAGGTACCGCCGGGACATCGCCGAGCACTCGATGTGCCAGCCCGGGCGGCCGGCACCCCACGGGGAGTCCCAGTTGGCCGTCGACGGCTCGCCGGGCTTCGCACCCTTCCAGAGCGCGAAGTCACGGGCGTCGCGCTTGCCCCGCGGGTCGGCGTCGGTGGCCTCGACCATGTCCTCGCGCCGCTGCCGGGTGAGCACCCCGTAGTCGGCCCAGCTGCCGGTGTCGAAGTAGACGTCACCCGAGCCGTCGTCGGCGGCGTAGGCGTGCCCGCGGTCGATGAGGCGCTGGATGATCTCGTGCATCTGCGGCACGCTCGCCGTGGCCCGCGGCTCGTAGGTCGGGGGCAGGATGCCGAGGGCGTTGTACGCGGCCGTGAACTCGAGCTCGACCCGGTAGGCGCGGGCGAACCACGCCTCGTCCGTGCCGGCAGCCAGGTCGAGGACCTTGTCGTCGATGTCGGTGACGTTGCGCACCAGGGTCACCCGGTACCCGCGGTGGGTGAGCCACCGACGCCAGATGTCGTAGACGAGCGCGGACCGCAGGTGCCCGATGTGCGGCGACGACTGCACCGTCGGACCACAGACGTAGACGCTCACGTGTCCGTCGACCAGGGGCACGAGGTCGACGACGGCTGCGGCGCGGGAGTCGTAGAGGCGAACGGTCACGCCTCAACCCTAATCGGCGCAGGGCCGCGGTTTCAGGAGGGACGCACGAGTGCCGTGGCGATCGCCGCGAGCCCTTCGCCACGGCCGGTGAACCCGAGCCCGTCGGTCGTCGTGCCGGACACGGCGACGGGCGCACCGACGACCGCGGACAGGGCGTCCTGCATCTCGTCACGGCGACGACCGATGCGCGGCCGGTTGCCGATGACCTGCACGGTGACGGACACCGGCACGAGCCCGGCGTCGGCGAGCAACGCGACCGCGCCGCGCACGAACACGTCCCCCGTGGCGCCGGCGTACTGCGGGTCAGCGGTGCCGAAGCGTCCGCCGATGTCACCGAGGCCCCCGGCGGAGAGCAGGGCGTCGCACACCGCGTGCGCCACCGCGTCACCGTCGCTGTGCCCGGAGAGACCGGGTTCGCCGAGGAAGTCGAGCAGCCCCACGCGGCAGGGCGAGTCGTCGTCGAAGGCGTGCACGTCGACCCCGAGCCCGAGTCGGACCGCGACGACGTCCGCCTGGCTGGCACCCGCCGCACCGGCACCAGCACCAGCACCGGCACCGGCACCGGCACCGGCTTCGGTCCGCGCCCGCACGATGGACTCGGCCCGGCCGAGGTCCCACGGCGTCGTGATCTTGAAGGCGTCGGCGTCACCCGGCACAAAGCGCACGGTGCCCCCGACGGCCTGGAACACCCCGGCGTCGTCCGTCTCGGACTGCGACGACACCGCGTACGCCCGCCGCAGTGCCGCGAGCGGGAAGCCCTGCGGCGTCTGCACCCCGACGAGCGCCGCACGGTCGACGGTCTCGACCACGACGTCACCGTCGACCCGCTTCACCGTGTCCGTGACGGGGAGCGCCGGCACGACGCCCGCACCGTCCCCGACGGCGACGGCGTCGAACACCCGCGAGAACTGTGCCGCCGGCGTGAGGCACCGCGCTGCGTCGTGCACGAGCACCGTGGTGACGGAGTCCGGCAGGACGGCCAGGCCGGCCTCGACCGACCCGTGGCGATCCGCGCCTCCTGGGACGACGGCCGTGTACGCGACCGCGGCACCCGCGACGGAACTGACCACCTGCCGGCACTCGTCCAGGTGCGACGCGGGTGCGACCACGACGACGAGCGTCGGCAACGGCAGCGCGAACAGGGGTTCGAGCGCCCGCGCGAGCATCAGCGCACCGGCCACGGGCACGAACGCCTTCGCGGTCCCGATGCCGAGCCGGGTGCCGGAGCCGGCCGCAACGACGACGACCGCCCGGTCCACCCCTTCGGGGAACCGCGCGGTCGTCGTTCGTGCTGTCGTGTTCAGTGCGCTGTCGTCAGGCTCAGGAAGCCAGGACCTCGTCGAGGACGGTCGATGCCTTGTCCTCGTCGGTCTTCTCGGCCAGCGCGAGCTCGGAGATGAGGATCTGCCGGGCCTTGGCCAGCATCCGCTTCTCACCCGCGGAGAGCCCGCGGTCCTGATCGCGCCGCCAGAGGTCGCGAACGACCTCGGACACCTTGATGACGTCACCGGAAGCGAGCTTCTCGAGGTTCGCCTTGTAGCGGCGTGACCAGTTGGTGGGCTCTTCCGTGAACGGCGCCCGGAGGACCTCGAACACCTTGTCGAGTCCTTCCTTGCCGATCACGTCGCGGACACCGACCAGGTCGACGTTGTCCGCCGGGACCTCGATCGTCAGGTCACCCTGCGTCACCCGCAGTTTCAGGTAGACCTTTTCCTCGCCCTTGATGACGCGAGTCTTGACTTCAGAGATGGTTGCCGCCCCGTGATGGGGGTAGACGACGGTCTCGCCGACCTCGAATTGCATGTATCAGGCTCCGTTCCCAGACATCCAGTTTACCACAAGGGCCGTTCCGGTAAGGGGACCCTCAACGCTCACCCCTCCCGGTGATCGCTAGGATGGGCGCGGGGACCGCCCGGTCTCCATCGTGACTTACGGAGGAATCTCTTGCGACCTCGGGTACTCGTGTCCGTCGCCGTTGCGGCAACCATCGCGCTCGGCGCCACCGGGTGCGAGTTCATGTCGCCGGCCCACACCGTCGACATCAAGCAGATCACCGACGGCGTGGACGTCTCGACCGGCAAGGTCGACGTGCGGAACGCCCTCCTGATCTCGGACGACGGTGAGAGCGCCCGCTTCATCGGCACGCTCGTGAACAACGACGACCAGGACGACTACACCGTCTCGATCGAGATCGGCGGCGACACCCAGACCGTCGACGTGCCGGCGAACACCCACGTCGACCTCGCCATGGCCGCGGGTGCGGGCAGCGACGACGAGTCGAGCGTGCAAGAGGGCGACACCACGCAGGGCACCACCGCCGGTGACGCCGAGCCGATCGTGTTCGACAACGCGGACGCCAAGCCCGGTTCGCTCGTCAAGGTCTACTTCAGCTACCCCGACGCCGAGGGCACCTCGGCCAACGTGCCGGTGCTGACGAGCTCGCAGGAGGAGTACCAGACCCTCGCGCCGAGCCCGACCCCGACGCCCACCTCGACATCCCCGTCCGAGAGCGGCGCACAGTCGACCGGCGAGGCCGTGCCCGGCACGCAGCCGACCGACTCGCAGACGGATTCGTCCGAGGGCGACAACGGCACCAACTGACGCCGACGGGCGCGGCTGACACCGCGCCCGGATCGTTCGCACAGGAGGCCCGGTGCGAGTCCCAAGGACTCGCACCGGGCCTCCTGTCCGTCCGTCTCAGGCCTCGATGCGGTACCCGAGACCGCGGACCGTCACCAGGATCTCGGGGGTCGACGGGACCCGCTCGATCTTCGAGCGGATGCGCTTGATGTGCACGTCGAGGGTCTTGGTGTCGCCGAAGTAGTCGGAACCCCACACCCGGTCGATGAGCTGCCCGCGGGTCAGCACACGGCCGGCGTTCCGGAGCAGCAGCTCGAGGAGCTCGAACTCCTTGAGCGGCATCGGGGTCTCGGACCCGTCGACCGACACCGTGTGCCGCTCGACGTCCATCCGGATACCGCCGACCTGCAGGATCCCGCTGTCCGCCGGGTCGTCCTCGGTGCGGCGACGGAGCACGGCACGGATCCGGGCCAGGAGCT
The DNA here is from genome assembly GCF_003234695.1 of Curtobacterium sp. MCLR17_042. Classification (NCBI taxonomy): domain Bacteria; kingdom Bacillati; phylum Actinomycetota; class Actinomycetes; order Micrococcales; family Microbacteriaceae; genus Curtobacterium; species Curtobacterium sp. MCLR17_042. Next base: position 49,948 of record NZ_QKTD01000004.1, on the reverse strand, counting down.
CCCGGGTCGAGTACGGCTTCGTCACGTAGTCGTCGGCGCCGAGCTCGAGCCCGACGACGATGTCCACCTCCGAGTCCTTCGCGGTCAGCATGATGATCGGCGCGTTCGACCGGGTCCGGATCTGCCGGCACACCTCGGTGCCGCTCAGGCCCGGCAGCATGAGGTCGAGGAGCACCAGGTCGGGGTTCTCCGCGTCGAACTTCGACAGCGCGGTCACGCCGTCTGCAGCGACGGAGGTCTCGTACCCCTCGCGCTGCAGCAGGAACTCCAGGGGCTCGCTCAGGGCCGGCTCGTCGTCGACGATGAGGATCTTGGTCACGATGGCTGCTCTTCCAGTTGCTCTTCGAGTGCTGTGGTCAGTTCGGGATCTGCCTCGGGCAGACGGATGGTGAAGGTCGAGCCCTTGCCGGGCTGCGACCAGACGCGCACGTCACCACCGTGGTTGCTGACGACGTGCTTGACGATCGCGAGCCCGAGGCCGGTGCCCCCGGTGGCGCGCGACCGTGCGGGATCGACACGGTAGAACCGTTCGAAGACTCGGTCGAGGTCGGCCTCGGGGATGCCGACGCCCTGGTCGGTGATGGCGATCTCGACGAAGCCCTTCGACGACCGGACGCCCACACCGACACGGGTGTTGTCCGGCGAGTACTTCACCGCGTTGGCGATGAGGTTCGACACCGCGACCTGCAGCAGCCCCCGGTCGCCCATCACCCGCAGCTTCGACTTCTTGGCGCGGATGATCTCGATCGAGCGGGCGCGGGCGACGACCTCGTTCGCGTCGATGGCGGCCTGCACGATCTTGTCGATGCCGGTCTCCTCGCTGTTCTCGAGGGCGTCGACGGACTGCAGCCGGGACAGCTCGATGATGTCCTTCGTCAGCGCTCCGAGCCGCTCGGACTCGGTGATGAGCTGCGCGGCGAACTTCTTCACGTGCACGGGGTCGTCGGCGGCGAGGACGAGGGTCTCGGACAGCAGGCCGATGGCGCCGATCGGCGTCTTCAGCTCGTGCGAGATGTTGGCGACGAAGTCGCGGCGGACCTCGTCGATGCGCCGGCTCTCGGTCAGGTCGTCCGCCGTGAGCAGGACGTACCGGTTGCCGAGCTGGGCGGCACGGAAGCTGAGGTAGCCGATGAGCTCTCCGTGGCGGCCACGCGGCAGCTCGAGGTCCTCCGACCCCATCTCCCCGCTCTTGCGCACCCGGTCGATGAGCTCGAGCAGTTCGTGGTGCACCAGGCGTCGGCGCACGACGAGCCCCGCAGTGAGGGCCTGGGGGGATGCCGCGACGACGGTGTTCGACGGGTCGATGACGACCGCCGGGTTGTGCATCGTCGCGATGACCGCTGCGACGCCGTCCGGCAGGGTCCGCTCCGCCACGTCGGCAGCACGTGCCGTCCGCTCGGCGGTGATGATCAGCACCACGACGCCCGCGCCGAAGACCCCGCCGAGGAGCATCGACAGTGGCACGAGCCACGCGTTGTCCATGCCGCCAGTGTAGGGATGGTCATGCGGGGTTCCGGTACCGTTCACCGTCTGCGGAAGGCCAGAACGCGAAGCGTTCAGCCCCGCGTCACCGTTCGTTCACCTGGGCTGACGACACTCGTCCGGTACGCAGAGAGAGGTACTCCCCCATGCGCGAAGTCTTCCAGCAGGAACTCCAGGACGTCCAGGAGCGACTGACCGAGATCGCCGGGCTCGTCGAGTCCGCCATCACCCGAGCCACGCAGGCCTTCAGCGACTCCGACGTCGCCCTCGCCGAAGAGGTGATCGCCGACGACGAGAAGATCGACCTCGCTGCGAACAGCCTCGACGAGATCGCGATCGACATCCTCGCCCGCCAGGCCCCGGTCGCCCGCGACCTGCGCGTCGTCGTCACGGCCCTGCGCGTCAGCTCCTCGCTCGAGCGCATGGGCGACATGGCCGAGCACATCGCGCAGCTCGCCCGCCAGCGCTTCCCCGAGAAGGTCGTGCCGAAGGGCCTCCGCAGCACCTTCAAGGAGATGGGCCGGCACGACGTCGCGATGGCGCAGAAGCTCACGCGGCTGCTCGCCACCGAGGACATCGCGCTGTCGGCCGAGATCCGCGACGAGGACGACGCCGTCGACGAGCTGCACGCCAGCGTCTTCGACTTCGTGCTCGGCGAGGCCTGGAAGGGCGGGCCGATCGACACCGTCGACGCCACCCTGGCCTCCCGCTACCACGAGCGCTTCGCCGACCACGCGGTCTCGATCGCGAAGAAGGTCGAGTACCTGGCGACCGGCGACTGGACCGGCGCGTCCACCTCGACCGCGGCGGTCTGACCTGACCCGATCGGTCTGACCCGGCCCGATCGGTCTGCGAGGATCGTGACATGGCCCAGGTCGCGATCATCGTCAACGGCATGCCCGGTTCCGGCAAGAGCAGCATCGGCACCGCACTCGCCGAGGTGCTCGGTTGCCCGTTCCTGTCGAAGGACCGCATCAAGGAGCCCCTCGCCGACGTCGTCGGCCCGATGATCGCCTCGCGGCCGCTCGGCGGCATCGCGATGGACACGATGTGGTCCATGGCGCGGGCCGTCGAGAACGGGGTCGTCCTCGACGCCGTCTGGCTGCCGTCCCGTGACCGCGACCTCCTGGAGGCCGGACTCGCGTCCGCAGGGACACCTCGCGCCGTCGAGGTGTGGTGCGACACGGACCGCGCCACCGCCGAGGAGCGGCTGCGCGACCGGTACGAACCGGGCACCGTGCCGGTGCGGCACGAGGTGCACGGAGACCTCGCCGACGTGCTGGCCTTCTGGGACGAGCACGGCGACGACGCCCGGCCCGTCGGGCTGCCCGGCGTGCCGGTGATCCGGGTCGACACGACGAAGCCCTACGACGTCGGGGCCCTGGTGCAGGAGATCGCGTCGCACTTCGTCTGACCGGCCACGGCTCGTCGAGCCGACCACGCTGCCGGAGCGACAGGTCGTCGACGGGGCGATCCGTTCCTCCTGGCAGAGCGACAGGAGTCGGCGGAACGTCGGCGGCCCACTGTCGCCCTCGCGAAGCCCCGCACACGCACGAACGCCCCGCCCGGATACCGGACGGGGCGTTCTGCGTGGGTGCTACTTCTTGGCGCCCTGGGCGGCCACGGCGGCGGCGCCGGCTGCGGCGGCCTCGGGGTCCAGGTAGTACGCGGGCTTCGTCGGCGTGAAGTCGTCGTCGAGCTCGTACACCAGCGGGATGCCCGTCGGGATGTTCAGGCCGGCGATGTCGTCGTCGGAGATGCCGTCGAGGTGCTTCACGAGCGCACGCAGCGAGTTGCCGTGGGCCGTCACCAGCACGGTCTTGCCGGCGGCGAGGTCCTTCGTGATGTCGGACTCCCAGTACGGCAGCAGACGCTCGATCACGAGCTTGAGCGACTCGGTGCGGGGCAGCTGGTCGCCGAGCTCGGCGTAGCGGCGGTCACCGAACTGCGACCACTCGGCGTCGTCGGCGATGGGGGGCGGCGGGACGTCGAACGAGCGGCGCCACTCCATGAACTGCTGCTCGCCGTACTCGGCCAGGGTCTGGGCCTTGTCCTTGCCCTGCAGGTCGCCGTAGTGGCGCTCGTTGAGGCGCCAGTCGCGCTTCACCGGCAGCCAGGCCAGGTCGGCCTGCAGCAGCGCGATGTCGGCCGTCTGGATCGCACGGGTCAGGAGCGAGGTGTACAGGACGTCGGGGACGATGCCGGACTCGGCGATGAGGTCGCCGGCGCGCTTCGCCTCCTTCTCGCCCAGCTCGCTGAGCCGGACGTCGACCCAACCGGTGAACAGGTTCTTCTGGTTCCAGTCACTGTTGCCGTGACGGAGCAGGACGAGCGTGGAGGTCATGCCTCCGAGTCTACCGAGCGGTACCGGCCCCGTACCCTTGACGCATGCCCATCGGGAACGTGACGCGCGGGACGACCGGGTACAACCGGCTCCGCCGCGTCGACCGGTGGATCGCGACCCTGCCGGTGCTGCGCCGGACGGACGACCCGCTCGTCGCCGACGTCGGCTACGGGGCCTCACCGACCACCACCCTCGAGCTGCGCGACCGGCTGGCGGCCGTCCGACCCGACGTCGAGGTGACCGGCATCGAGATCGAGCCTTCACGGGTCGCGCTCGCGAACGCCGGGACGCGTGACGGCGTGACGTTCCGCCTGGGTGGCTTCGAGACCCCGACGCCCGGGCAGCGCCGGCCCGCCGTCATCCGGGCGTTCAACGTGCTGCGGCAGTACGACGAGTCCGCGGTGGTCGGGTCGTGGCGGATCATGCAGGACCGGCTGCAGCCCGGCGGTGCGCTCGTCGAGGGGACCTGCAACGAGGTCGGCCGGGTCGCATCGTGGGTGACACTCGACGACGTCGCGCCGCACACCTTCACGGTGTCGCTCCGGCTCGCCGGGCTCGACGTGCCCTCGATCGTCGCCGAGCGGCTGCCGAAGGCCCTGATCCACCGAAACGTGCCCGGCGAACGGGTGCACGCGTTCCTGCGCGACCTCGACCTGTCGTGGGCGGTGGCGGCTCCGCTCGGCACGTACGGGCCCCGGCAGCGGTGGATCGCCACGGTGCGCGGGATGCGTGACCGCGGCTGGCCGGTGCTGCACGGGGTGACGCGCTGGCGGCTCGGTGAGCTCAGCGTCCCGTGGTCGGCCGTCGAGCCTGCCTGACGCTGCGACGCAAGACACCGGTGTTCGCGCTCCGAACACCCGCAAACCGCGGTGCGACCGGCGAACACCGGTGTTTTGCGACCGTCAACGGGGAGCTAGGAGCGCTTGACGGCTCCGAGCCGGGGCAGGCGCGGGACGTTCGCCGTCGCACCGGCCTCGGGCGGGACGATGGTCTCCTGCGCCGCGGTCACCACGACGTCGTCGGCCTCGAGCCGCAGGGTCGCGGTGGGGTCGAGTGAGCGCTTCACCACGGCGAGCCCGATCGGACCGAGCTCGTGGTGGATCGCCGAGGCCGAGAGCCGACCGACCTGCTTGTCGTCGAGCAGCACCGGGGTGCCGGGCGCCGGCAGCACGCCATCGGACCCGTCGAGGTGCAGCAGCACGGCCCGACGCGGCGGGTGCCCGAGGTTGTGGACCTTGGCGACGGTCTCCTGCCCCCGGTAGCAGCCCTTCGACAGGTGCACGGCGGAACGCAGCCAGTCGAGCTCGTGCGGGATCGTCCGCTCGTCGATGTCGGACAGGGTCGGGCGCCAGGCGGCGATCCGCAGCGCCTCGTACGCGAGGAGCCCCGCGACGGGCACGTCCGACGCGGCGATCGCGGCCGCGGTGCCGGGGGTGACCACGGCGATGCGGAGGGTCCAGTCGGAGCCGGGGTGGGCCTCCTGGTCGGCGTAGCCCCATCCGCCCGGCGTGACGGCGCCCCACGGGTCGACCCACTCGGCGACGGGCGGTTCCGGCAACTCGACGGACGCGAACGGGGCGTCCGCCCCGAACCAGCCGAGGGTGAGGAAGTCGTCGGAGCGGTCAGTGACCTCGACCCGGAGCATGAAGCGCATCGAGTCGAGCCACCCGGCGAGCGGCGCAGCGTCAGTGCGCTCGGTGAGCAGCCAGACCGTCGCACCGTCGTCGACGACGCGGGCCGCGTGCTCGACGCGTCCGGCCTGGTCGAGCACGAGTGTCTCGGTGCTGACGCCGGTCGGCAACCCGGTGAGCTGCTGCGAGGTGATCGAGTTGAGCCACGACAACCGGTCCGGTCCGGAGACGGTGACGACACCGAGTCCGAGCTCGACGACGGCACGCCCCCGGGTCAGCAGGCGCTGCTCCCCGATCGGGTTGCCGAAGTGCGCGGCGACCGAGTCGGCCGCGACGAAGCCGTCCCGCGCGGCGAACACCGACATCAGTCGACCTTCGCGAGCTGCCCCGAGGCGTGCGAGGTGAGCTCGCGACCGAGTGCGGCGATGTCCCACGCCCAGAAGAGCTTGCCCTCGACCAGCCCGTACAGGCGGGTCGCGGCGGAGTAGTCCTTCGCGTTCGGCGAGCGCAGCACGGCGTCGGTCGACAGGTCGATCCGGCCCTTCAGCACCCGGCCGACGTAGAGCTCGTTGACGCCCGTCGGGTGGATGATCGCGGCCTCGACGTCGAAGCCGTCCGTGGTGTTGCGGAGCGCCTCGACGCTCTCGACCGTGCTGAAGGGCGTGGGGCCGTCGCCCAGGAGCATCGCGGGGCCGCGGTCGCCCGGCTCGGTGGGACGGTCGATCCGCCAGTAGCCCATCTCGGCGGCGAGCGGGGTGTGGTCGTCGTCGAGCAGCCAGGTGGTCGACGAGTAGTTCAGGTACGGCAGGCCGTCGTGGCTGAAGCTGACGCGCTGGCCGAACTCGTAGTTCCGGACCTCGTCGTCGTCACCGACCGGGTACTCGACCACACCGGTGCCCTCCCACACGCCGACCAGCCACGACAGCGGGACCAGTTCGGGGGCGAGGCCCTCGGGCAGCTCGATCAACGCTGGCCCTTGAACAGCTTCACGACGACGACCACCGAGATGAACGCGATCGCGAGCGACGCCAGGCCGAGGAGGCCGACGTAGAAGAGCTCGAGCGCAAGCAGCGAATCCATGCTCGGAGTCTACGCGGCTCGGCTCAACGCGCCAGGAGCACCACCGCGGTGACGAGGACCACGACGAACGCCCCGGACGACGCGATGCTGATCCGTTCGACCAGACCGTCCTTCGTGGCGGTGATGAGCTGCAGCACGAAGCTGACCATCACGCAGGCGACGAAGACGAGCAGCAGCCAGGCGAAGGCGTCGCGCTCGGCCACGGTCAGCACGAGCACGGCCCCGACGACCGCCAGCACCCAGACCGGCAGGACGGACGTCAGCCGCAGGCGACGCTGGTCGGTGGGGTGCACGGGCTCGGTCACGCGCTCCATCATGGCAGGGACGTGCGGAACGCACGCACCGTGCGGTGCGGGATGACGCGCAATCCGTCCGGCCGGATGAGTCCTTCCCGAGCATCACTAGGATGTCTCCACGACGTCATCCACCTCCGGAGGTCCTGTGGCACAGCTCCTGGTACTCACCTCGACCGCGCCCGGAGACGTCCTGCCGAGCCTGGGCCTCCTGAGCCACCGGATCCGCCACGTGCCGGCCGAGGCCGCACAGCTGGTCAACGCCCCGCAGAGCGACCTGATGTTCGTGGACGCCCGCACCGACCTGGTCAGCGCGAAGGCCCTGTGCAAGATCCTCGCCTCGTCGGGGTCGACCACGCCGATCGTGCTCGTCGTCACCGAGGGCGGGCTGACCGCGGTGAACAGCGACTGGAACGTCGACGACGTCGTGCTCGAGAGCGCGGGCCCGGCCGAGATCGACGCCCGCATCCGGCTGTCGGCCGGTCGTGCGGCGAAGGGCCAGACGAGCTCGAAGATCCAGGCGTCCGGTGTCGTCATCGACGAGGCCAGCTACTCCGCCAAGGTGCGCGGCCGGCCGCTCGACCTGACGTTCAAGGAGTTCGAGCTCCTGCGCTTCTTCGCCACCCACCCGTCACGCGTCTTCACCCGCGAGCAGCTGCTCAGCGAGGTCTGGGGCTACGACTACTTCGGCGGCACCCGCACGGTCGACGTGCACGTCCGACGACTGCGCGCCAAGCTCGGCGACCTCGAGTCGCTCATCGGCACCGTCCGCAACGTCGGGTACCGCTTCAACGTCTACGACGACGAGGCCGAGCGCCTGATGGGGCAGTAGTGCTGCCCGACCTCGGCAGCTACGTCGCCCCCGGCGAGGCTCCCCCCTTCTCCGACCAGACCCTGGTGGACGTCCGCGCGGGGCGCGCGACCGTCCTGACCGTCGACCACGGGGTCGCCGTGGTCCGTGACGGCGAGCTCGAGATGGTCGTCGCCCAGGAGGCCCGTGGCCGGGGCATCGGCACCGCCCTGGTGACGCAGGCACTCGCGCTGGGCGGCGGGGCCGCTCCCCGGCTCGCGTGGGCGCACGGGGACCACCCGGCAGCGCGTGCGCTGGCCGACCGGTTCGGCTGGCGCGCGGTCCGCACGCTGCTGCAGCTCCGGGCACCCGTCGCCGACTCCGATGTGGACGTCGCCGCCGACGTCGAGCTGCCCGACGACTACTCCCTGTCGGCGTTCCGCCCCGGCACCGACGACGAGACCGACTGGCTCGCGCTGAACGCCGCCGCCTTCGCACACCACCCCGAGCAGGGGCGGATGACGCTCGACGACCTGCACGCCCGCGAGGCCGACGACTGGTTCTCCGGCGAGGACCTGCTGCTGCTCCGCGATGCCTCCGGGCAGCTCGCCGGCTCGTGCTGGCTCAAGGTCGAGGACGGCATCGGCGAGTTCTACGCCGTCGCCGTGCGGCCCGACCTGCAGGGGCAGCGACTCGGCGGAGTGCTCATGCGTGCGGGCACCGCTCGGCTGCGCGGCCGCGGCTTGACCGCCGCCGCACTGTACGTCGAGGGGGACAACGAGCCGGCGCTGGCGCTGTACCGGCGGTCGGGGTTCACGCAGCACGCGATCGACGTGCAGTACGCGGCACCGGAGCAACCCTCAGGTCACTGATACGCTGCGCCCATGATCCAGGGGGACCAGGGCGGATCGCCCATCGAACGACGACATCCGGACGCACGGTCGGGGGCAGACCGGTGAACTTCAACCCGTTGCCGGTGTTCCTCGCGATGGCCGCGATGGTCGCCATCCCCGCCGTCGTCACCGCACTCGTCCGCCAGAGCGACCGGAAGCGACCCCCGTCGACGGTCGTCGGGGACGAGGCGTACGGCGTGCTCTTCACCGTCCGCGCTCGCCGGTGGAACTACCTGCTGCTCCGGATCATCGGGATCGTCTTCATCGTGGTCGGCGGGTTCTTCCTGCTGGCCGCACTCGCCCTGCTCGACGACCCCGAGGCGATCGGGATGCTCCTCGGCGGTCTCGGCATCGGGCTGTTCGGGCTGCTGTTCGTCTACCTGGGCGTCGGGCAGAAGCGGCGCCGGGTCGAGGCGTACGACTCGCAGCTGGTCGTCACGCCGATGTTCCGTGCCGCCCGGATCGTCGACCCCGCTGCCATCAAGCACATCCGGCCCACGACGAACCGCTTCGGCGGCCTGGACGTCAAGGTGCACGGCCAGCGCGGGGTGATCAGTGTCCTGTCCATCGATGCCGCCTACCCCGAGTTCTGCGCGTGGCTCGAGCAGCGGGCGCCGGCGCAGTGGGGCGCGTTCGTGCAGGTCTTCGCGCGCTGAGCGCAGCACCTCGGTCCGTCGCGGCCGTTCCTGCACAACCGAACGGTTCACCGCCGGTTTCCACAGCGTCCACCGAGGCCCCTCCGGTGGCAGGGGCCGGGTGGCAGGATGTGGGGATGGACACCGAACCGCAGCTCGACGGCGAATCCGTCGCACCCGACCTCGACGACTTCGACGAGGTCGTCGAGATCGAGCACGAGTCGCTGCCGACGGACCGCTACTTCGACCGCGAGCTCAGCTGGCTCCGGTTCAACCAGCGCGTGCTCGAGCTGGGTGAAGACCGCACGCAGCCCCTGCTGGAGCGGGCGAACTTCCTGGCGATCTTCGCGTCCAACCTCGACGAGTTCTTCATGGTCCGCGTCGCCGGCCTGAAGCGCCGCATCGACACCGGCATCGCCGTCCCGACCAACGTCGGCCGTGCCCCCAGCGACGTCCTGCGTGACATCGCGAAGAAGGCCCACGAGCTGCAGGACCGGCACGCCCAGGCCTTCATCGGGTCGCTCAAGCCCGACCTCGACGCCGCGGGCATCCACATCGAGCACTGGTCCGACCTCGACGAAGCCGACCGGCAGCGGATGCGGGAGTACTTCAACGAGCAGATCTTCCCGGTGCTCATGCCCCTGGCCGTCGACCCGGCGCACCCGTTCCCCTACATCTCCGGGCTCTCGCTCAACCTGGCGGTGCGGGTCCGCAACCCGAAGTCGCAGCGCCAGGAGTTCGCGCGCCTCAAGGTGCCGCAGAACTTCTCCCGCTTCATCAAGCTCCCCGACGACAACTCCGGCCGGATGCGCTTCATCCCGCTCGAAGACCTCATCGCGAACCACCTCGACGACCTGTTCCCGGGGATGGAGGTCCTCGAGCACCACGTGTTCCGGGTCACCCGCAACGAGGACGTCGAGATCGAGGAGGACGAGGCCGAGAACCTCATCCAGGCCCTCGAGCGCGAGCTCCTGCGACGTCGGTTCGGTCCGCCGATCCGCCTCGAGATCACCGAGGACATGGACCCGGTGACCCTCGACCTGCTCGTGCGTGAACTCGACATCACCGAGGAAGAGGTCTTCCGGCTGCCGTCGCCGCTCGACCTCGGCGGACTGTTCGAGATCTCCAAGATCAACCGTCCGGACCTGCACTACCCGAAGCACGTGCCGACCACCCCGGTGCAGTTCCAGCCGGGTGAGCCGAACACGAAGCCCGACCTGTTCCGCGCGATCAAGGCGAACGACGTCCTGGTCCACCACCCCTACGAGTCCTTCGCCACGAGCGTGCAGGCGTTCCTCGAGCAGGCCGCGGCCGACCCGAACGTGCTGGCGATCAAGCAGACCCTGTACCGCACCTCCGGCGACAGCCCCATCGTCGAAGCGCTCATCGACGCAGCGGCCGCCGGCAAGCAGGTCCTCGCCCTGGTCGAGATCAAGGCCCGCTTCGACGAGCAGAACAACATCACCTGGGCCCGGAAGCTCGAGAAGGCCGGCGTGCACGTCGTCTACGGCCTGGTCGGACTGAAGACCCACTCGAAGCTGGTGCTCGTCATCCGGCAAGAGGGCGGGACGCTCAAGCACTACAGCCACATCGGCACGGGCAACTACAACCCGAAGACCTCGCGCATCTACGAGGACATGGGGCTCTTCACCTCGGACGACACGGTGGGCAAGGACCTCACCCGCCTGTTCAACGAGCTGTCCGGCTACGCCATCGAGAAGAAGTTCAAGCGCCTGCTCGTGGCACCGCTGCACCTGCGGAAGGGCCTGCTCAAGCGCATCCAGACCGAGGCCGCCAACGCCCGCGCCGGCAAGCCCTCGGGCATCCGGATCAAGGTCAACTCGATGGTCGACGAGCAGATCATCGACGCGCTGTACCTGGCGAGCCAGGCCGGTGTGCCGATCGACGTGTGGGTTCGCGGCATCTGCTCGCTCAAGCCGGGCATGGAAGGCGTCAGCGACACGATCCGCGTGCGGAGCATCGTCGGGCGCTACCTCGAGCACTCCCGTGCGTTCGCGTTCCACAACGACGGCGACCCCGCGGTGTTCATCGGCAGCGCCGACATGATGCACCGCAACCTCGACCGACGCGTCGAGGCGCTCGTGCGGCTGGTCGCCCCGGACCACATCAACGAGGTCCAGGAGATGTTCGACCTGGCGATGGCCGACACCGCCAGCTCGTGGCACCTGGAGTCCGACGGCGAGTGGACGCGGCACTCCACCGACGATGCGGGCCGTCCGCTTGAGGACGTGCAGAATGTGACCATGCGGAAGATCTCGGCCCGGAAGCGCTCGACTCGGTGAGCGGCGGTCCCTCGGGCCCCGTCGTCGCTGCGGGTGCGGTCGTCTGGCGCGAACAGGACGGCACGCCCCTCGTGCTGCTCATCCACCGCGACCACCACAAGGACGTCTCCCTGCCCAAGGGCAAGGTGGACCCGGGCGAGGCCGTCCCGACGACCGCCGTGCGCGAGATCGACGAGGAGACCGGGTACCGCGTCCACCTCGGCGCACCGCTCGGCACCGCCGAGTACGTGCTGCCGAACGGCCGCGACAAGGTCGTGCACTACTGGGCGGCCCGGGTCTCGGCCAAGGAGTACGCCCGCGCCGGTGCCTTCGTGCCGAACCACGAGGTCGCCGCGCTCGAGTGGGTCACGATCGACGACGCCCGCAACCGCCTGACGTACGAGCGGGACGTCGCGATCCTCGACCGGTTCGCCGAACGCGCCGCCGCCGGACAGCACCGCACGTTCGCCCTGATCACCCTGCGCCACGCGAAGACGGTGCCCGGCTCGGACTGGGACGGCCCCGACGCCACCCGTCCGCTGCTGCCCGTCGGCCGTTCGCAGGCCAAGGCCGCCGCGGCACCGGTCGCGGCGTTCGGCCCGAAGAAGATCGTGAGCAGCACGGCGGCGCGGTGCCTCGCGACCGCCGAACCGCTGTCCGCGGCGACGAAGCTCGGGGTCTCGAGCACCGCCGACATCAGCCAGGACGCCCACGACCGCGGCGCCGCCGACGTCAAGGGCGTCGTCCGGCGTCGGCTCGACAAGGGCAAGACCGCCGTGTTGTGCTCGCACGGTCCGGTGCTGCCCGACATCATCGCCAGGATCGCCACCGCGACCGCCGACGACTCCGGCCGCTTCGACCTGCGCCGCGCCGCGATGCTGTCCGTCGGGGACTTCTCCGTCATGCACATCGCCGGGGACACCCTCGTCGCGGTCGAGACGCACCGCAACACGATCCCGGCGTAGCCGGCCACCGCCGGGCCGCAGCGCCGGCGGACCACAGTGCCGCCGGACAGCAACACCACCGCACCGCAGCCGACGTGACCGGCACCCGGCCACGCGACGGGGCCGCGCCGCGCCCGGGAACGCGATCCGGGCCTCCCGACCGCTCGTCCGCGACCATGCGTGCGCATCTTCCGAACGAGCGCACAGTGCCCCCGATCCTGCTCCCTGCGCGGGAGCGGCGCACGCCGCCCCGACGTGGACAACCCCTCGTTCACCTCCCGTTCACCAGCGGGGGTGATTGCGGTCACCTCGCGTCCCTACAGTCACTCCCGGGTCGGCACCGGCCCAGGGACCGCAGTGGTCCCACTGCATTCCATTCCCGAAGGGACCCCTGTGAACATCAAGCGAATCGGTTCGATCGCAGCAATCGCGATCGCCGGCGCAGTCGTGCTCTCCTCGTGCGCGGCAAACGAGGACGCGGGCAGCACCGAGTCCTCCTCCACCAGCGGCAGCGACTACTCGAAGCTCTCCGGCACCCTGACCGGCTCCGGCTCGTCGGCACAGCAGACCGCGCAGGCCACCTGGGCCGCCGGTTTCCAGAACGAGGCCTCGGGCGTCACCGTGAACTACACCCCGGACGGCTCGGGCGCCGGCCGCGAGAACTTCATGTCGGGTGCCGCGGACTTCGCCGGCTCGGACGCCGCGCTGAAGGACGAGGAGCTCTCGGGCAAGTTCGAGTCCTGCAAGGCGGACACCAAGGGCATCGACATCCCCGTCTACATCTCCCCGATCGCCATCGCGTACAAGGTCGACGGCGTCAGCGACCTGACCCTCGACGCGAAGACCATCGCGGGCATCTTCTCGGGCAAGATCACCAAGTGGGACGACTCCGAGATCGCCGACCTGAACAAGGACGCGAAGCTGCCGGACGCCGACATCACGGTCGTCCACCGCTCCGACGACTCGGGCACCACGCAGAACTTCTCGGAGTACGTCTCCGCGAACGCCTCGGACGTCTGGACCGAAGAGCCCAGCCAGACCTTCCCGTACTCGGTCGGTGACAGCGCGAAGGGCACCTCCGGTGTCGCCTCCGCGATGGGCAACGCCACCAACGCCATCACCTACATCGATGACTCCGGTGCGGGTGACCTCGACCGCGCGAAGCTGATGGTCGGCGACAAGGCGACCGAGATCTCGGCCGACGGTGCCGCGCAGGTCGTCGCCGACTCGAAGATCGCGACCGGCCGTGAGGACAACGACCTCGCGATCGACATCGACCGCAAGGACACCGCTGACGGTGCCTGGCCGCTGGTCCTCGTCTCCTACGCCATCGCGTGCCAGGAGTACAAGGACGCCGACAAGGCCGAGCTCGTGAAGGGCTACCTCGACTACGTCGTCTCGAGCGCCGCTCAGGACGCCGCTGCCAAGGAGGCCAAGTCGGCCGCCCTCTCCTCCGACCTCGCGTCGAAGGCCAAGGACGCGGTCGCTTCCATCAAGTAAGGCCCCCTGAGCGCCCGGACGCCGGTCCCACCCACACGACCGGCGTCCGGGCCCTCAGCCGTCCAGGACCCCACCTGGACGCGCACCACCACCCCAGAACCCGTCGCCTCCCCCGGCGTTCCTCCGACAGGAGTACCCCATGACGACCGCACCGGCCCAGCCAGGGGCCACCGTCACCCCGACCAAGCCGAAGCCCGTCGTCCGTGTCGGCGACCGCGTCTTCTCCGCCGCCTCGGTCATCGCCGGCGGCCTCATCCTCTTCGTGCTCGTGCTCGTCGCCGCGTTCCTCGTCTGGCAGAGCATCCCGGCCTTCTCCGCCAAGGTCGGCGAGCTGCCGGGCAAGGCCACGAACTTCTGGGACTTCGTCGGCCCCCTGGTCTTCGGCACCGTCTGGTCCGCGCTCATCGCGCTCGTGATCGCCGTGCCGCTGTCCCTCGGGATCGCCCTCTTCATCTCGCACTTCGCGCCGCGTCGACTCGCGCCGGTCCTCGGCTACGTGATCGACCTGCTGGCCGCGGTGCCGTCGGTCGTCTACGGCCTCTGGGGCATCGCCGTGCTGGCGCCCCTGGTGAAGCCGTTCTACGTCTTCCTGAACGAGTACATCGGCTGGTTCCCGCTGTTCTCCGGCCAGGTGTCCGGCACCGGCCGCACGATCCTGACCGCGTCGATCGTCCTCGCCGTCATGGCGATCCCGATCATGACCGCGGTCATGCGTGAGATCTTCCTGCAGGCCCCGACCCTCAACGAGGAAGCGGCCCTGGCCCTCGGCGCGACCCGCTGGGAGATGATCCGCCTGTCGGTCCTGCCGTTCGCGAAGTCCGGCATCGTCTCCGCGATCATGCTCGGCCTCGGTCGTGCACTCGGCGAGACGATGGCGATCGCACTGGTGCTGTCGGTCTCGACGAACGTCACGTTCCAGATGCTGACGTCGCAGAACCCCTCGACGATCGCCGCGAACATCGCCCTGCAGTTCGCCGAGGCATCCGGCACGGCCCTGAACGCGCTCATCGCGTCGGGTCTGATCCTCTTCGTCATCACCCTGGTCATCAACATGCTCGCGCGGTACATCGTCCGCAGCCGAGTCAGCTGAGAGGTCGCACCCGATGTCCCTCGCGCTCCGTCAGACCGGCACCGCCGGCAACGTCTACGCCAACGGCAAGCTGCACGCCTCCGTCCCGTGGCTGCTCCTGGTCGGCAGCTGGGTCGCCCTCGTCCTGGTCTTCGCGCTGCTCAACGCGGGTGGCGCCGTCAAGGACTTCAACGTCGTCGCTGCGATCTTCCTCGGCACGGTCCTGTTCGACGTCCTCATCGTCGTCATCTCGCGCATCGTCGAGGGCGGCCGCAAGGCGGTCGACCGCCTGGTCACCTCGCTCGTCATCACGGCGTTCGTCATCGCGGTCCTGCCGCTGGTGTCGCTGCTCTGGACGGTCATCGCCAAGGGCGTCGCCCGCTTCGACGCGAACTTCTTCTCGTACTCGATGCGCGGGGTCATCTCCGAGGGCGGCGGCGCGGTCCACGCCCTCATCGGCACGCTCGAGATCACGCTGTTCGCGGCGCTCATCTCGGTGCCGATCGGCCTGCTCACCTCGATCTACCTCGTCGAGTACGGTCGCGGCGCACTGGCGAAGGGCATCACGTTCTTCGTCGACGTCATGACGGGCATCCCGTCGATCGTCGCCGGTCTGTTCGCCTACGCGCTCTTCGCGCTGTTCCTCGGCCCGGGTGCCCGCTTCGGCCTGGTCGGCTCCGTCGCCCTGTCGGTGCTGATGATCCCGATCGTCGTGCGCTCCACCGAAGAGGTGCTGAAGATCGTCCCGATGGAACTCCGCGAGGCCTCGTACGCCCTCGGGGTGCCGAAGTACCTCACGATCCTCAAGGTCGTGCTCCCCACCAGCCTCGCCGGCATCACCACCGGCGTCATGCTCTCGATCGCCCGCGTCATCGGTGAGACCGCCCCGCTGCTCGTCACGGCCGGCTTCACCGCGAGCATGAACTACAACCTGTTCCGTGACCCGATGATGACCCTGCCGGTGTACGCGTACACGCAGTACTCGCAGCAGGGCGCCAACCCGGTGCCGTTCGTCGACCGGGCCTGGACCGCGGCCCTCGTGCTCATCCTGATCGTGATGCTGCTCAACCTGCTCGCCCGGTTCATCACCCGTCTCTTCGCCCCCAAGCTCAGCCGCTGACCCTCCGCCCCCGCGGAACCAGCGACACCACCCACCCAGAAGGATCAACGTGTCCAAGCGCATCGAGGTCGACGGCCTCAACGTCTACTACTCGAAGTTCAAGGCGGTCGAGGGTGTCGACATCACCATCGAGCCCCGCACCGTCACGGCCTTCATCGGCCCGTCGGGCTGCGGCAAGTCCACCTTCCTCCGCACCCTGAACCGCATGCACGAGGTCATCCCCGGCGCATGGGTCGAGGGATCGGTCAAGATCGACGGCGACGACCTGTACGGCGCCGGCGTCGACCCCGTGCTCGTCCGTCGTCAGGTCGGCATGGTCTTCCAGCGTCCGAACCCGTTCCCCACGATGTCGATCCGCGACAACGTGCTGGCGGGCGTGAAGCTCAACAACAAGCGCGTCTCCCGCTCCGAGGCCGACGACATCGTCGAGCGCTCGCTGCAGGGTGCGAACCTGTGGAACGAGGTCAAGGACCGCCTCGACAAGCCCGGCATGGGTCTGTCCGGTGGGCAGCAGCAGCGTCTCTGCATCGCCCGCGCGATCGCGGTCGAGCCGGACGTGCTCCTGATGGACGAGCCCTGCTCGGCCCTCGACCCGATCTCGACCCTCGCCATCGAGGACCTGATCGAGGAGCTCAAGAAGGAGTTCACGATCGTGATCGTGACCCACAACATGCAGCAGGCGTCGCGCGTCAGCGACAAGACGGCGTTCTTCAACATCGCCGGTACCGGCGCCCCCGGCAAGCTCATCGAGTTCGACGACACCGCGACGATGTTCTCGAACCCGTCCGTGCAGGCCACCGAGGACTACGTCTCGGGCCGCTTCGGTTGATCGGCATCCGTCCGTCGCACTGACGGACGGCCTGGAGGCCCGGTGCACGTCCGCCACGGACGCGCACCGGGCCTTCGTGGTTGCGCCTGAGAGCCGTGCGGACGCAGAACGACGAAGCCGCTGTCGTGTGACAGCGGCTTCGTCGTTCTGCGTCGGTGACGGTCCAGCAGGACCGCCCGAGGCGTCAGGCCGTGGTGGTGGGGACCGCCATGATCGGCGAGGTGGTCGGCTGCTCGGAACCGCCCTCGGGCTCGACCGTCATGCCGATCGTCGCACCCTCGGACATCGCGCCCTTGAGCACGGCGGAGTGCACGCCGTCGGCCGCACCGTCGACCAGGCCGGCCGACTTGATGGTGCCGCCCTGCTCCTCGGAGCCGATGTACCAGAGCTCGTACGTCTTGCCCTTCGGTGCCTGCTCGACACCGTCGAGGATCACCGCGGACTTGCCGAGGTCGTTCGACCACACGACCGTCGCCGAACCGCCGCCCGCGACCTTGGTCGTGGTGCGCTGGAAGTCCGAGGCGGCGTAGATGCGGTCCAGGCCGCTCGAGGCCTGCGTCGTGCCGGTGCCGGAGCCGTTCGGGTCGAAGATCGACCCGACGCCGAGTCCGCCGAAGAAGACCGCGGCGACGGCGGCTGCGGCCGTCAGCATGACCGCCGGACGCTGGAACCAGCGGCGGCGAGCCTCGGACGATGCCCGGCCACCGGCGGTGGGGCCGTCGGCGATCGAGGCGACGTGCCTGGCGGGCTCGGGACGGGCCTCCTGGACGGAGGTGGTCTCGGCGACCGGGGCATGGTCGACCGTCGTGTCGGCGAGGGGCGCAGCCTGGGGGGTCGTCGCGATCCGGGCCAGCAGCGACGCCTTCAGCGACGCGGGGGGCTCGATCGGTGCGACGGCGTAGGCGAGCTGCAGCGCGGTCTCGCGCAGCGAGTCGTTCTCGGCCTGCAGCTCGGGGGACGTCCGGAGGGCGTCCTCGAGGAGCGCGCGCTCGTCGTCGGACAGCGCGTCGAGTGCGTGGGAACCCGTCATCAGTGCGGGGTCGTCGTGGCGTTCGGTCATGAGGTCACCCCCATCTCGTCTCGGAGTCGGATCATCCCGTCACGGAGACGGGTCTTGACGGTGCCGATGGGGACACCGAGGTGTTCGGCCATCTCGCTGTGCGAGTAGCCGCCGTAGTACGCGAGTTGCACGGCCTGCCGCTGGAACTCGGTGAGCTTCGCCAGCGCTCGGCCGACGCGCTCGTGCTCGATGCGGATCTCCACGGACTCGGAGACCTGGTCGAAACCGGCCTCGAGGTCGCGGATGCCGATCTTGGTGTCGCGGTCGTGCGACGACTGCGAGGCACGGACCCGGTCGACCGCTCGGCGGTGGGCCATGGTGAGGACCCAGCTGGCGGCCGTCCCACGCTTCCGGTCGAAGCGGGTGGCCTGCTGCCAGACCTCCAGGAAGACCTCCTGCGTGACCTCTTCCGACTGCGCGCGGTCCCGGAGGAGGCGCGTGATCAGACCGAGGACACGACCGGAGAGTGCGTCGTAGAGGTCCGCGAAGGCGGCTTGGTCACCGGCGGCGACCCGGGCGAGGAGGTCGTCCGGCGATGCCTGAGCTGGCTCTGACGAGCTCCAGCGTTCGGTGTCGCTATCCACGAGGGCAAGCATTGCAGGTTTCCCTCCTCTCGGTTGCTTTCGTTGACCAGGCGGGTAGCACGAAGCCTCCGCATGGGCGGTCGAGACGAGGGGCCGGCGTGACCCACAGGGAATTGACCGGCGGTGCCGGTCCGGGTCACACCGGGCCTCTCGCTTCGTGACGGGCATTCCGTCCGTCACGCAGATGATTCGGTGCGGTCCCCGCTGTGGATTGGATGGGGGTCGGGATTTCTCGGCGGGATGGGCGCGGCGGGCCCGCACAGGGGTGCGCGCGGGCACGCCCGGGGCCGGTTCTGTCCACCATGAGTGAACAGGGTCGAGTGATCAGCCGACGTCTCGTAGACTTGGTCTCGCCGGGCCGCAGCAAGCCCCGGGCTCCAAAATTCGCCGCTTCGAGCGGCCTCGCGCCGAGAGGCGCTTCTGCGGCCCGGTCTTTTTGTGCCCGGACGCGGTCACGTCCGGGTTTTCTGCTGCGCGGCCCTTGGCCTGGCGCGTCATCGCGCTGCTGCGCGGTCCTGGCCGTGCGCGGCATCGCGCTGCTGCGCATCCTGGCCTGGAGGCCCGGTGCGGGTCCGTCCCGCCGCTCGCTCAGTCCAGGCTGTCGCGGCGCCAGAGCGCCGCAGCCTCGGTCAGGTCGGCAGCCAACTCCGTCAGGCGGAGCGCCCGCGTCGTGAGTTCGCTCGCGCGCTCGGACGCCACCAGGTCGGACTCGTCGGCCACGGCGGTCGCGCCGGCGGCGGTCAGTCGGCAGAACGACGCCCCGCGGTCGAGCGCCACCGCGAGGTCGCCCGTGTACAGGCCGTGCAGGATGCGGTCGGCGAGCGTCAGGATCTCCGCCGGCCCCGTCGGTTCCTCGGCACCCGCGACCGCCTGGTCGATCGTGCCGATCTGCGCCGTGCCCCGCTCGAACAGGTACGCGATCTCCTCCGGGTTCTGCCGGATGACGATGCGCACCAGGTACACCCGCCAGAGCGCCCCCGGCAGGGTGTGCGCCCCGACCCGCGCCCACAGCTCCGCGATGGCGTCGATGCCGTGCACGTCGGTGTAGGTGACGAGCCGCTCGACCACGGCCGGGTCCGGGTCCTCGCGCACGCGGTGCAGCAGGGCGTTCGCGGTCTCGTGCGCGACACGGTTCACGAGCGCCGGGTCCTCACCGCCCTGGATGGCGGCGAACTCGGCGTCGGTGAAGTGGACGGGACGGTGGTGATCGCGAGGCACCGCAGCAGTGTAGGCGCGGCCGGTGACACGCCCGCGTCCCGTTCGCCCAGAACGCAACGGCTGCGCCACGCGTACCGTGTTGCGGCAGGGAGGCGCTCCTCCCTGCACGTGAAGGAGAGGATCTTCCATGAACGCCCTGCTCATCATCCTGGCTGTGATCGCAGTCATCCTGCTGTTCGTCGGCGGTTTCGCTGCGAGCCTCAAGTTCCTGCTCTACGTCGGCATCGTGCTGCTGATCATCGCGGTCATCGCGTGGCTGCTGCGGACGCTCACCGGACGCCGGGGCTGACCCGGTCGGACGGTTCCGTCCCGGAGGCCCTCACCCGCTAGCCTTGCGGGTGAGGGCCTCTAGCTCAGTTGGTAGAGCACCGGACTTTTAATCCGAGGGTCGTGGGTTCGAGCCCCACGGGGCCCACCCACTAGCTCCTGTCTAGAATGTCCTCGATGGGCCGACGATCGCAGCGCGAGCGGCCGGGCACCCCCACCGGCCCGGCGACGATGCGCCGACGCCGCCGGAAGCTGGTGCCGGCACTCGCCCTCGGCGCGATGGCGCTCGGGGTCTCCGGACTCCTGCTGATCCTGCCGAGCGTCTCGAGTGCCTGCCAGCCGGTGTCCTCGTCGACCTCGGCCTCGGCCGTCGCTGCCCCCGGCGTCTCGGCCGACCGCGTCGCCGCGGCGATCGAGCCCGGGTCGCGCGTCCTGATCGTGGGTGACTCGTACACCTCGGGTCGGGGCTCGGCCAGCGGACTCCGCGGTTGGGCACAGGACCTCAGCGAGGACCGTGGGTGGACGGCCAAGATCGACGGGTACCCGGGCACCGGCTACGTCGACACCGGTCGGACCGGTTCGTCGCACTACACGTACGGGCCACGCCTCGAACGGCACGCTGCGTTCGACCCCCAGCTCGTGATCGTGCAGGGAAGCCAGAACGACTGGCTCGTCGACTCGGACACCCTCCGCGCCACGGTGGAGCGGACCCTCCGCACGGCGCAGCAGACCTGGCCGGACGCCGTCGTCGTCGCGCTCGGCCCGTCAGCGCCGCTCCCCTGGGCGAACTCGACCGTCGGTGTCGCCGCGTCGGTCTCCGCGGGTGCCGCCGCCGCCGGTGTCCCGTACATCGACGCCCTCGCCGGCAGGTGGTTCACGTCGAGCAACAGCCCGGGGTACTCCGCCGTCGACGGCGGCCACCCGAACGACGCCGGCTACCAGTACCTGGCGGACCGCGTCAGCGAGTCCCTCGACGCCCTCGGCGCACCCGTCGGCAGCGCCCGCTGCGTCTGAGCGACGCCATCTGCTCCTGAACGGGGTACAACCCGTCCCCAGCGGGCTCATGGGAGATCCCCTGCCCACCACAGCCCGCCCTCAGCGGATTGTTGGGCTGCCGCCGATAGTGTCGTTCCCGGATCCGATCACCGGATCCTGCAGCACAGCACCACCACGAACGAACGGGGTACACCGTGATCGAGCCCATCGAAGCCACGCAGACCAGCACCACCGGTGACGCGCGCCGCATCGTCGAGCTCGCAGCAGCGACCAACACGACGATGAGCAACGAGCTCCTGCTCGACACGCTCCGCCGCAACGCCCAGGTCACGACCCGCCACATCCGCAAGGACTTCATCGAGGTCGCGACGGCCACCGCCGTGCTCGGCTACGTCTGCCGGCAGCGCAAGGACTTCATCGCGCTCCGTGGCGACGACCCGGCGTGGGCGCACGAGGTCGGCCGGTACGCGACCGAGTCCCTCGCGGTCGAGGCACTCCGGATGCGCCGCGGTTGACGCCCGGCGTCCGACACGAACGATGAAGGCCCCGCCGGACGCCCGGCGGGGCCTTCATCGTGTCAGCGGTGCGAGCTGACCGGAGTCCTCAGGACCAGACGCGGCGGATCCCCCACGAACCGGTCCAGGTCTCGTCCGGCTCGAGCCAGCGCAGGCCCTCGCCCGAGTTCAGGGCGTTCGCGGGTGCCGTCATCGGTTCGACCGCGACGGCGAGGCCCTTCCCGTCGCCCCGCGGGTACTCGCGCGAGGTGAAGACCTGCACGTAGGGGAACGAGGCGTCCTGCCAGAGCTCCACACCGTCGCCCTCGGGCCCGTGCATCGTCGTGCGGCGGATCCCGTCGGCGTCGGGGGTGACGTCCGTGTAGGCGGTGTCGAGGTCCGAGTCCCCGGCACGTCGCCCCTGGCGCAGGTCGTACGGCGTGCCCTCGACCGGCACCGAACCGTTCGGGACCTTCTGCTCGTCGACGGTGAAGGCGGTCGCGGCGTCGAGCGTGACGACCAGGTCGTCGGCGGGGGTGTCACCGGCACGCAGGTACGGGTGCGCGCCGACGGCGAAGGGTGCGCGGACGCCCGAACGGTTCGTGACCTCGTGCGTGACGCGGATGCCGTCGACGACGAGTTCGTGCAGCACGCGCGTCTCGAGGGTGAAGGGCCACCCGTGCTGCGGGTGGATCGTCGCTTCCTGCTGGATCGACGTCTCGGTCTGCGACACCACCCGGTACGGGGCGAACCGGAGCAGTCCGTGCGACGCGTTGCCGTACTTCGGCTCCGAGACGTCGAGCTGCTGCCG
Source organism: Curtobacterium sp. MCLR17_042 (assembly GCF_003234695.1). Lineage (NCBI taxonomy): Bacteria > Bacillati > Actinomycetota > Actinomycetes > Micrococcales > Microbacteriaceae > Curtobacterium > Curtobacterium sp. MCLR17_042. Next base: position 27,626 of record NZ_QKTD01000004.1, on the reverse strand, counting down.
CTTGCCGTCGAGCTCCCACACACCACCGGCGACGCGGTTCGGCCAGGGCGCCAGGACGATGCCGTTCGCCCCCGGCGGCTGCTCGGTCACGGGGAACGGCTCGGTGATGTCGAAGCCGGCGACGCGGAGTTCGCGGATACCCGCGGCGACCTCGGTGACCACGGCTTCGACGACCCCGTCGGGTCCGGCGTGGTGGAGGCGGTACTGGCCACCCGTGGGTGCTGCGGTCATGGGGTGTTCTTCCTTCCGGCTGGTTCGGTGTGCTGCTCGCCGTCGGCGACGATCACCTGGGCCCCGGCCGCCCGGATCGTGGCGACCGCGGCGGCGTCGGCCTCGGCGGTGACGACGACGTCGATGTCCTCGAGCGCGCGGACGACCCCGATGTGGGCCCGGCCGAACTTCGACCCGTCCGCGACCACGACCGTACGCCGGGCCGTCGCCGCGAGCATCCGCTTGGCCTCGGTCTCGGGCAGGTTCACGTTCGTCAGGCCGTGGTCGACGTCGAGTCCGGTCCCGCCGAGGAACACGAGGTCCGCGGCGATCATCGGCAGGACCGCCCCGTTGAAGGGGGCGACGAGCGAGTGCTGCAGGGGCCGGAGGGTGCCGCCGGTGACGATCACGGTGAAGCGCGGAACGGCTCGCTCGAGCGCGAGCGCCGTGGTGAGGGAGTTCGTGACGACCGTGACGCCGGTGAGCTCGGTGCGCGCCACGAGGGCCTCGGCGACGGCGGCCGGCGTGGTGCCGACGTCGAGGACGACGCACTCCCCCGGGCGGACCAGCGCAGCGGCCGCACGGCCGATGGCGGCCTTGGCCACCTGGTGCTCGACGGCGGTCTCCTCGAAGGGGCGCTCGGTGGACCCGACCCCGAGGCGGACCGCGCCTCCGTGCACCCGCCGGATCCGGGCCTCCTGGTCGAGGACGGCGAGGTCCTGGCGGACCGTCACCTCGCTGGTGCCGAGGGACGCGGCCAACGCGGCCGTCCGGACCATGCCGGGGGCGCCTTCGACGATCGCGACGATGCGGTCCTGCCGGAGGGGCGCGGGCAGCGCGCCGGCGAGGAAGGAGAGGTCGGCGTCCGTCATGTGCACAGTTTCGCTTGCTTCCGATGTCTTTCGCAACGCTTCGGATGGGCGCTAGGCTGTTCCGGTGATCACCAAGCGCGTGACGAAGCTCGCGGACGGCCGCGACCTCTTCTACTTCGACGACGCCGACTCGACGCTGCCCGCAGAACGCAGCATCGACGAGCGCGTGCTCGACCCGCGGCCCGAGACGGCGCGGATGCGGCAGGACGTCCTGACGGGCGAGTGGGTTTCGATCGCGGCGTCCCGGCAGAACCGGGTGTTCCTGCCGCCGGCCGACCAGGACCCGCTCGCGCCCCAGAGCCCGGCCAACCCGTCCGAGATCCCGAGCTGCTACGACGTCGCCGTGTTCGAGAACCGCTCGCCGTCGTTCGGCCCGCTGCTCGAAGCCGACGACGCTCCCGAGTCGCTCGAGTCCCTGAGCGACGTCGGCCTGAACCGCCAGCTCCGCTCGGTCGGCCGGTGTGAGGTCGTGTGCTTCTCGCCCGAGACCTCCGGGTCCTTCGCCTCCATCTCCGAGTCGCGTGCCCGCACCGTCGTCGAAGCCTGGGCCGACCGTACCGCCGCACTCTCCGCGATGCCGGGCATCCAGCAGGTGTTCCCCTTCGAGAACCGGGGCGAGGCGATCGGCGTCACGCTGCACCACCCGCACGGGCAGATCTACTCGTACCCGTACATCACACCGCGCACCCAGCGCCTGCTCGCGAGCATCGAACGGTTCGGTCCGGACCTGTTCGAGCAGCACCTCGCGAACGAGCGGGGTTCCGAGCGAGTCGTCCTCGCTGGCGAGCACTTCACCGCCTTCGTCCCGTTCGCCGCGCGCTGGCCCATCGAGATCCACATGCTGCCGCACCGCCACGTCCCCGACTTCGCCGGCCTGACCGACGCCGAGAAGGACGAGCTGGCCCGCATGCACCTCCGGCTCACGCGTGGGCTCGACGCGCTCTACGGCGACCCGACGCCGTACATCGCCGCGTGGCACCAGGCACCGGTGCACACCGCCCGCGACACCGTGCGGCTGATGCTGCAGATCACCTCGCCGCGGCGTGCGGCGGACAAGTTGAAGTTCCTGGCCGGCAGCGAAGCCGCCATGGGCGCCTGGATCGGGGACCTCGTGCCCGAGAAGGCGGCCGAGTTCATCCGACAGGGAGTCGAGCGCGCATGACGTTCCAGCAGGTCTACGGGTACGAGCCGACGGTGCGGTACTCCGCCCCGGGTCGCGTCAACCTGATCGGTGAGCACACCGACTACAACGACGGCTACGTGCTGCCCTTCGCGATCGACCGTCGCACCACCGCCTCCATCGCGCAGCGCGACGACCGGACGATCCGCGTCGCCTCCGCCTTCGACGCCACGAGCGCCCCGGTGGCGCTGTCCCTGGACGACCTGTCGCCCGAGGCCATGGACGGCTGGTCGGCGTACGTCTTCGGCATCGCCTGGGCCCTGCGCGAGCAGGCCGGTGCCGATCTGAGCGACAAGACCGGGTTCGACGTCTTCATCGAGTCCGACGTGCCGGTCGGTGCGGGCCTGTCGTCGAGTGCCGCGATCGAGTGCGGTGTCGCGCTGGCGTTCAACGACCTGTGGGAACTCGGCCTCGACCGGAAGACCCTGGCGCGGGTCGGGCAGTACTCGGAGAACCACGCCGTCGGTGCCCCCACCGGCATCATGGACCAGTCCGCCTCGCTGCTCGGCGAGCAGGACGCCGTCGTGTTCCTCGACTGCCGCACGCTCGACACCGCCGTCGTCGACCTGGCACTCGAGGCGAACGGGCTCGAGGTCCTGGTGATCGACACACGCGTCGAGCACGCCCACGCGACCGGTGGCTACGCGGCTCGTCGGGCCTCGTGCGAGAAGGGTGCGCGGGTGCTCGGTGTCGAGGCCCTGCGTGACGTCAGCGTCGAGGACCTGCCTCGTGCGCAGGAGCTCCTGGACGACGAGACCTTCCGCCGCGTACGGCACATCGTGACCGAGGACCAGCGCGTCCTCGACACCGTCCGCACGCTGCGCGAACAGGGTCCCCGGGCGATCGGTTCCCTGCTCGTCGCGTCGCACGAGTCGATGCGCGACGACTTCGAGATCTCCGTGCCGGAGCTCGACCTGGCCGTCGCGACCGCCGTCGAGCACGGTGCCGTCGGTGCGCGCATGACCGGTGGTGGGTTCGGCGGTGCGGCGATCGCGCTGGTCGACCGGGAGTCACGCGGGGCGATCACCGCCGCCGTCACCGCCGCCTTCGCCGACGCCGGGTTCCGCGAGCCGAACGTGTTCACGGTGCACGCCGCGCAGGGCGCCCGGCGCGACTGACGGCTGCGGCGGGCTCGGCCGCTCGGCCGCTCGGCCGCTCGACGTTTCGCGCTGAGCGACAGTTCACGCGGCGATCGGCCCGTGGACTGTCGCTCAGCGCAGAAGAACGGAAGCGCCCCGACCGCCGCGCCCCGCCGACTCAGCCGAGGTAGTCCGCGTACCGGACGTACTCCACCACGTTCCCGAGCACGAACGGGTGCGTCCGACCGTGCTCCACGGCCCACTCCACCCACGCGGTCTGCGCCGGCATGAGCAACCACACCAGGGCGGTGGTCCCGAGCACGGCGGCCAGGGTCAGGCCCATCACGGTGTGCTCGTCGAAGCGGGCTGCACCACGGCGGGCGATCGCGACGACGAACCCGGCGACCGCGAACCCCACCGTCGCGAGCGTCCATCCGGGCCAGGGCTCCGACGTGAACGTGTACTCCTGGCCGGCGTGCACGAAGGTCGTCGCCCAGGTGGACCCCGGAGCCTGGAACAGCACGCAGATCGCCACGATGACGATCAGCCACCGGGCGTCCTTGGTCAGTTGCGACGGCTCGGGCCGGGCTCGCATCACCGGCGTCGTCTGCAGTCGTTCGTCCCCCATGCCGCGACCGTAGCACCGGCTGGGCGCACTTCGTGAGCAGCAATGGTCGGGTGCGATGACGCCACCCGACCATTGCTGCACACCATCGGCGCGCGAGCCACGCGACCGCCCGCGCTACGACAGCTGGCGCTCGGCGGCCTCGACGACGTTCTTCATGAGCATCGCGCGGGTCATCGGCCCGACGCCACCGGGAGTCGGCGACAGGAAGCCCGCGACCGACGCGACCGCGGGGTCGACGTCGCCGTGCAGCTTCGCCTTGCCGGTCTCCTCGTTGACCACGCGGGTGATCCCCACGTCGATGACGGCGGCACCGGGCTGCACCCAGTCGGGCTTGACGAGCCCGGCGACCCCGGCCGCGGCGACGATGATGTCGGCGCGACGGCACTCCGCGGCGACGTCGGCGGTCAGCGAGTGCGTCAGGGTCGCGGTCGCCTCGAGCCGCGTGAGGAGCAGGCCGAGCGGCCGTCCGACGGTCAGCCCCTGGCCGATGATCGTCACGTGCGCACCGCGGATCGGGATCTCGTACGCGTCGAGCATCGCGACGATGCCCCGCGGCGTGCAGGGCAGCGGTGCGTCGATCGTGCCGGCACCACCGGGCACGGCGAGCACGAGCTCGCCGAGGTTCGTCGGGTGCAGGCCGTCGGCGTCCTTCGACGGGTCCATCAGCTCGAGCATCGGCGTCGGGTCGATGCCCTGCGGCAGCGGGAGCTGCACGATGAACGCGGTGACCCGGGGGTCGTCGTTCATCTGCAGGATCGCAGCCCGGATGTCGGCAGCGGACGCGGTCTCGGGCAGGTCGATGCGGTGCGAGTCGAGCCCGATCGACGCCGAGTCGCGGTGCTTGCCCGCGACGTAGGACATCGAGCCGGGGTTCGAGCCGACCATGATCGTGCCGAGGCCCGGACGGATGCCGTGCTCGTGCAGGCGGTCGATCCGGCCCCGGAGTTCGTCGAGCGTCCGGGCGGCGAGGGCGGTGCCGTCGATGCGGACGGCACTACCCTCACCGGCCCAGAGTTCGCGCGGGAGCGCCGCGCTGACCGAACCGCTCACGCGTAGAGCGGGAACGCGTCGGTCAGGACCTTCACCCGCGCCGAGAGTGCTGCGACGTCCGGGTTCGGCATGAGGGTCAGCGCGATGATGTCGGCCACCTCGGTGAACTCGGCGTCGCCGAAGCCACGGGTCGCCAGCGCCGAGGTGCCGATGCGGACACCCGAGGTGACCATCGGCGGGCGCGGGTCGAACGGCACGGAGTTGCGGTTCACGGTGATGCCGACCTCGTGCAGCAGGTCTTCGGCCTGCTTGCCGTCGACCTCGGACGCGCGCAGGTCGACGAGCACCAGGTGCACGTCGGTGCCGCCGGTGAGCACGTCGATGCCCGCGGCCTTGGCGTCGTCGGCGGTCAGACGGGCGGCGAGGGCCTGGGCGCCGCGGATCGTGCGCTCCTGACGGTCCTTGAACTCCGGGGTGCCGGCGAGCAGGAACGCGGTGGCCTTCGCGGCGATCACGTGCATGAGCGGGCCGCCCTGCTGGCCGGGGAAGACCGCGGAGTTCAGCTTCTTGAACAGGGTCTCGTCGTTCGACAGGATGATGCCCGAGCGGGGGCCGCCGAGGGTCTTGTGGACCGTCGACGAGACGACGTGGGCGTGCGGGACCGGGGACGGGTGCAGCCCGGCGGCGACGAGGCCGGCGAAGTGCGCCATGTCGACCCAGAGCTTCGCACCGACCTCGTCCGCGATCTCGCGGAACTTCGCGAAGTCGAGCTGGCGCGGGTAGGCGGACCACCCGGCGATCAGGACCTTCGGCTGGTGCTCGATGGCCTTCGCGCGGATGTCGTCGTAGTCGACCTCGAACGTCTCGGGGTCGACGCCGTACGCCACGGCGTTGTAGATGCGGCCCGAGAAGTTGAGCTTCATGCCGTGGGTCAGGTGACCGCCGTGCGCGAGCTCGAGGCCGAGGATGGTGTCGCCGGCCGAGGCGATGGCGTGCAGGACGGCCGCGTTCGCCGTCGCGCCGGAGTGCGGCTGCACGTTCGCGTACTCGGCACCGAAGAGCGCCTTGGCACGGTCGATGGCGAGCTGCTCGGCGACGTCGACGTACTCGCAGCCGCCGTAGTAGCGCTTGCCCGGGTAGCCCTCGGCGTACTTGTTGGTGAGCACGGAGCCCTGCGACTCGAGCACGGCGCGCGGCACGAAGTTCTCGGACGCGATCATCTCGAGGGTGTCGCGCTGGCGTCCGAGCTCCTGCTGCAGGACGGCGGCGATCTCGGGGTCGACCTCGGTGAGCGGGGCGTTGAAGGCGGCGCGGGCGGCGGCCTGCTCGGCCACCTCGGCCGAATCGGAGACGAACGGGGGCAGATCGGCAATGGACACGGGACTCCTACGGTGTGCGGACGACCAGCTGGTCGCACTCGGACGGTCGGTCGGTGCAGCCCAGGCGTACGGCCGCGCACCGTGTCTTTGTCGCTCCCCGATGGTGACCCATCCAACGCCAGTCGCGACCTGACGATCGTACCGAGCCACCGCACCCTGTGTCACCCTGGATGCATGACGCTGCTCTCGCCCGACGTGGACGAACGGACCACCACGGACGAACGGACCAGTGCGCGGGCGGACACCCCGTGGGTCACGGTGGTGTGGGACGACCCGGTGAACCTGATGTCGTACGTCACCTACGTCTTCCAGCGGCACTTCGGGTTCTCACGCGAGCAGGCCGAGCGGCTCATGCACCAGGTGAACGACGACGGCCGGGCGATCGTGGCGACGGGCCCGCGCGAGTCGATGGAGGCCCACGTGCAGTCCATGCACGGCTACGGACTCCAGGCGACCGTCGACAAGGCCCCCGAAGCGTGATCCCGTTCGTCCGCCGCGCCGACGGCGTCCACCTCGGCCTGTCCTCCGGCGAGCGCGACCTGCTCGCCTCGCTCACCGAGCAGCTGCGGCAGGTGCTCGGCGGCGACCTGTCCACCGACCCGCTCAGCGAGCGGATGTTCCCGGACGCCTACCCCGGCGACGACGCGGCGAGCGCGGAGTTCCGGAAGTACACGCAGTCCGACCTGCTCACGCAGAAGACGACGAACGCCTCGATCGTGCACGACTGGCTGACGGGCACCCGCGACGGTTCGCTCGACGCCGAGGACGAGCAGGCGTGGCTCCGCACCCTCACCGACCTGCGGCTGACGATCGCCGATCGGCTGGGCATCGAGGACGCCGACGACGAGGAACGCTCGGTCGAGGCCGACGCGGGCGTCGGCCTGCGCGACGTCTACGACTGGCTCGGTTACGTGCAGGAACACCTGGTCGTCACGCTCACGTCGCGCTGACGGCCCACGGCCTGGAGGCCCGGATCACCTCCGGTGCGGCGGGTCACCCCAGCAGGTCGTCGCGGTGGGCTCGCGCCCAGTCGGCCAGGCTCCGGGGTGCGGTGCCGGTGATGCGCAGGACGTCGTCGCTCATCACGTCGACACCGTCGAGGCCGCGGCGGACGACCCGGCCGAACTGCTGCCGGAGCCCCTCGGCCTGCCACGCGGGCACGCCGCTCACGCGCAGCACGCCGGCGTAGACCCGGCTCGGCAGGTGCAGGGCGCGCACGGGTCGGCCGAGCCCGGTGGCGAGCGCGGTGGCGACACCGCGCGCGTCGAGCAGGTCCGGGCCGGTGAGCACCGGTTCGGTGCTGTCGTGGCCGTCCTCCGTCAGCACCCGGGCGGCGGTCCGGGCGATGTCCTCGGTGTCGATCCAGCCGATCACCCCGCGGCCCGTGGTGTGCGGGAACCACCCCCGTCGGATCGCCGGCGCCGAGGGCTGCACGTTCGTCATGAACGACGAGGGGTGCAGGATCGTCCACGCCAGCCCGCTCTCGCGCACGCGCCGGTCGATGTGCCAGGCGGCGCTCGCCCACGACATCGGGGAGTGCTCGGCGGCGTCCCCGCCCGACAGCTGCACGATCCGGCCGATCCCTGCACGCTGCGCCGCACGGACCCCGGTGGTGCCCTGCTCGCGCTGCCGCTGGCTGACCGGCGTCACGAGGAAGAACCGGTCGACCCCTTCGAGCGCCGCGGTGAGGGCGTCCTCGTCGCCCAGGTCGGCCAGGCGTCCGTCGATGCCCCGCGCCCGGAGCGCGTCGACCTGTTCGGGCCGCCGGACCACGGCTCGCACCGTCACCCCGGCCGCCCGCAGCAGCTCCGCCGTCTTGCCCCCGACGTCCCCGGTCACACCGGTGACCGCCACGATCTCGCCCATGTCTGCTCCTCGTCCCGCCGACCCCTTTTGGTATCAGTTTTCTGATACCAGAACGTACGCCGGTACGATCACCCCGTGCCCCAGGAACTCCCAGCCCCGCGCGACGACGTCGACGGCATCGTGGCGTGGACGGTGATCCGGGCCGCACGGACGCTCTCCCGGCGGCTCGCGGCCGAGCTGGCGCCGCTCGGGTTGACGCCCGTGGAGTTCGGGGCGCTCATCCAGCTCGCGGCAGCGGGCGAGCTCAGCCAGGCCGACCTGGCGCGAGCGGTCGGCGTCCGACCGCAGAGCATGACGACGCTCGTCGGGGGGCTCTCGACGCGGGGACTCGTGGAGCGGGGCGCCGCACCGGGCCGGGGACGGGCCTCCCGGATGCGGCTGACCGACCAGGGCGAGGCGCTGCTGGCACGCGCCCACCCGATCGTCCGGGCGAGCAACGCGTGGTTCGGCGACGGTGCGGAACCGATCTCGGCGACCCTGCTCCCGCTGCTCGAGCCGGACGCGGGCGACGACGGGTCCGCCGTTCCCTGAGCAACATCAGAAGGCAAACTTGCAAGGCGGGCTGGTGACGGACTAGCCTCCGGGCGTGACCGACGCATCGGAGACCGACCCGACCGACCTGGCCGACGCCGTCCTGACGATGCACGGACGCCTGCGGCGGTCGTTGCTGGTCTCGAAGTCGGACGACGTCACGGCGTCGCAGACCGCCGCTCTCGGACGCCTGCTGCGGTACGGGCCGACCACCATCGCCGACCTGGCCCGAGCCGAGGGTGTCCGACCGCAGTCGATGGGCGCGACCGTCCAGGCCCTCGTCGACCTCGGCCTGGCCGAGCGGCAGCCCGACCCGACGGACGGCCGGCGGTCGATCGTCAACGCGACGGCGGCCGGTCGGGACGCCCGCCAGGCCGCCTGGGCCGCGCGGAACCGCGAGCTCGCCGAGCGGCTCGCGACCCTGCCCGAGGCGGACCGCCGCGTCGTCGCGCGGGCGATGGACCTGCTCGGGCCGATCGTCGATCCCTGACCCGCGCACCCCTCGCCCAGCCCTGCAACCGGAAGAAGCGCCCTCACGTCCACCACCACCACGACCCCCGACACGACCACGGGCAGCGGCTTCGGCCCGAAGCTCCTCATCCCGGTGCTCGTCGGGCCCCTGCTCAACCCGATCAACACCACGATGGTGTCGGTCGCCCTCACCCCGATCTCCCGCGACCTGGGCATCGGTGCGGCGCAGGCGATCTGGCTCGTCGCGGCCCTGTACCTGGCGAGTGCGATCGCGCAGCCCACGATGGGCAAGCTCGCCGACCGGTTCGGCCCGAAGAAAGTGTTCCTGACCGGGCTCGTCATCGTCGGGATCGCCGGGGTGGTGCCCGAGGTCCTGACCGGGTTCGGCGGCGCCGTGTTCGCCCGGGTGCTCATCGGCATCGGGACGTCGTCGGCGTACCCGGCGGCGCTCACCACGCTCCGGCAGCACTCCGCCCGGATCGGCAAGCCGACGCCGCCGCTCGTGCTCGGGGCGCTGTCGATCACGTCGCTCGTGTCCGCCGCCGCCGGCCCGCCACTCGGTGGGGCGCTCATCGCCGCGTTCGGCTGGCACGCGATCTTCCTGGTGAACGTGCCGCTCGCGGTGTTCGGCATCGTCGTGGCGACGCTCTGGCTGCCGTCCGACCGGCTGCGTCCGCGAGACGACGCCGCGCTGCCGGTACTGCAGGCGCTCGACCCGCTCGGCATGGTGCTGATGACCGGGACCGTCTCGGCGCTGCTCGTCTTCCTGCTCGACCTGTCCGCCGGGCTGTGGTGGCTGCTCGCGGTGGCCGTCGTGCTGCTCGTCGCCCTGGTGGTGTGGGAGCTGCGGGCCGTGCGACCGTTCGTCGACGTGCGGCTGCTCGCCCGGAACGGCGCGTTGTCCCGGACCTACGGCCGCCTGTTCCTGACCTACCTGCTCGCCTACACGATGACCTACGGGTTCTCGCAGTGGGTGCAGGACGTCGCGGGCTACCCGAGCGACGTCGCCGGCTACATCCAGCTGCCGGCCGCGATCGTCGCCGGGGTGGCCTCGTTCGTGGTCGCACGCAAGACCGCGATCCGCGGGCCGCTCGTCGTCGCCGCGCTGGTGCCGATCCTGGGCGGTGTGCTCCTGCTCTTCCTGCACACCGGGTCGCCCGTCGTCCTGCTCGCCCTGACCCCGGCGCTGTTCGGGGTGCCGCAGGCCCTGGCGTCGGTGTCGAACCAGGCGGCCCTGTACCGGCTCGTCCCCGCGGAGTACATCGGCACCGCGGCCGGGCTGTCGCGCACCGCGGTGTACATCGGGGCGATCGCGGCGTCCTCGCTCATCGGTGGCGTGTTCGGCCAGGCCCCGACGACGCCGGACCTGCACGTGCTGGCGTGGGTGATCCTCGGCGTCGCGGTGCTCCTGACGCTGCTGACCCTGGCCGACCGCCGCCTGCGGGACGCTGACGCCGGGCGCGCCACTACCGCCGCGCCCGCCGCTGACGCTTCGTGAGCACAAATGGTCGAGTCGCCGCGGCGCACTCGACCATTCCTGCTCACGAAGCACCTCCCCCGCGGCCGGTACCCTGATCCGGTGACCGACCCGACCCCCACGCACTGGACCCTGACGCTCGTCTGCGACGACCAGCCCGGGATCGTGCACGCCGTCTCCGGAGCGATCGTCGCCGCCCAGGGCAACATCACCGAGTCGCAGCAGTTCTCCAGCGCCGACACGAACACCTTCTTCATGCGCCTGCAGGTGATGGCGCCGGTGGACCGCGCCGCCTTCGAGGCCGCGCTCGCCCCCGTCGCCGCCCGCTACGACGCCCGCGTCCAGCTCGACGTCGTCGGTCGTCCGCTGCGCACCCTCGTGCTCGTGTCGAAGGCGGGCCATTGCCTGAACGACCTGCTCTACCGGCAACGCGGCGGACAGCTGCCGATCGAGGTCCCCCTCGTGCTGTCGAACCACGCGGACCTGTCCGAGCTCGCCGCGTTCTACTCCGTGCCGTTCGAGCACCGTCCGGTCACCGACGCCGAGTCGAAGGAGCAGATGGAGCGGCGTGTGCTGCAGGCGGTGGAGGAGCACGACATCGAGCTCGTGGTCCTCGCCCGCTACATGCAGATCCTGTCGCCCGAACTCTGCGCAGCGCTCGAGGGCCGCGCCGTGAACATCCACCACTCGTTCCTGCCCGGCTTCAAGGGCGCGAACCCGTACCGGCAGGCGCATGCCCGCGGGGTGAAGCTCATCGGTGCGACCGCGCACTTCGTGACGAGCGACCTCGACGAGGGCCCGATCATCGAGCAGAACGTCGTCCGCGTCGACCACACCAAGGAACCGGCCGAGCTGGTGTCCATCGGGCAGGACGAAGAGTCCCGCACGCTCACCCAGGCGGTGCGCTGGATCGCGGAGGACCGCGTCCTGCTCGACGGCGCCCGCACCATCATCTTCAAGTAGGCAGCACCATGACCAACGCCCCACAGTCCCCCGTCGACTGGGAATCGGTCCCCGACCCGGCAGCCGTCCGGCAGCCGCGACGGCGGTTCGAGGCCTGGATGATCCTGCGGATCGCCGTGATGGTGTTCGGCCTGCTGTCCCTGGCCTTCTGGGGCTACTGGTCGTGGCAGCTCCCGCTCCCCGGCTACCTGTTCATGGTCGGGGCTCCGCTGTTCGCCGCGGTCGTCTGGTACTTCTTCCGGTCGCCGCGCTCCCCGATCGAGACCGACATCGTCGGCAAGACCATCGTCGAGGTCGCCCTGGTCGTCGCCGCAGGCGCGACCTGGATCTCCATCGGCCACCCGGTCGTCGGCATCGTCTTCATCGTGATCGCCGCCCTGAGCGGCGTGATCGCGTTCCGCAAGGAGACCGCATGAGCACCACGGGCCTCCAGACCGGCCAGGAGGCCCAGCGCACGCTGGTCCGCGCTGCCCGCGTCGTCGACGCGGCCGGCACCACGGCCGACGGCTGGGTCCTGGTCGTCGGCGACACGATCCACGCGACCGGCTCCGGCCCCGAGGCCCCCGTGGCCGACCGGGTCGTCGACCTGGGCGACGCGGTCCTGACGCCCGGATTCGTGGACCTGCACGGGCACGGTGGGGCGACCGAGGCGTACGAGGACGACTCGTTCGACCGTTCGCTCGCGATGCACCGTTCGCACGGCACGACCCGCTCCGTCCTGTCGCTCGTCGCGAACCCGGTCCCCGCGCTCGCGGCGTCGCTGGCCCACGTCCGCGCCGTGATGGCGACCGACCCGCTCGTGCTCGGTGTGCACCTGGAGGGACCGTTCCTGTCCCCGCACAACAAGGGCGCCCACAACGAGTCGTTCCTGATCGAGCCGACCCCCGCCGCGGTCGACGCCCTGCTCGAAGCGGGCGAGGGTGTCATCCGCCAGGTCACGATCGCGCCCGAGCTGCCCGGAGCGCTCGACGCCGTCCGCCGCTTCGTCGACGCCGGCGTCGCGGTCGCCGTCGGCCACACGGTCGGCACGTACGACCAGGCGCGGGCCGCGTTCGACGCCGGCGCGACGATCCTGACCCACGCCTGCAACGCGATGCCCGGGCTGCACCACCGCGCACCGGGGCCGATCGGCGCCGCCGTGTCGGACGACCGCGTGACGCTCGAACTCATCCTGGACGCCGTGCACGTGCACCCGGTCGTGGCGGACACGCTCTTCCGGGCGACGCCGGGTCGGGTGGCGCTGATCACCGATGCGATGGGTGCCGCCGGCGCTGCGGACGGCTCGTACCGGCTCGGGTCGCTCGACGTCACGGTGACCGACGGCGTCGCACACGTGGCGGGGACGGAGACCATCGCGGGGTCGACGCTGACGCAGGACGTGGCGCTCCGCAACGCGGTCTCGCTCGCCGGGCGGACCCTGCCCGAGGCCGTGGCGGCGCTGACGAGCGTGCCGGCCGGCGCGCTGGGGCTCGGCGACCGTCTGGGTCGGCTGGCGCCGGGGTTCGCCGCCGACATGGTGGCGCTGACGCCGTCGCTCGAGGTCGAGCGCGTCTGGGGCGGCGGGCGCGAGCTGCGCTGAAGCGCGCACGGCGCAGACGGCTCGCTCGGACACGTCACGGCAGGTCGGTCGGGCGGGGGTTGAGCGGCTCACCGAACCGTGGGGCCCGGCCGGGGACGCAGTGCCCGTAGATGGACACGTCCGCATGGGACTCGTACGCCTGGAACAGGACGGCGAAACCGTCCCCGGCCGTCCCACCGAGGTAGCCGTTCGGGTAGCTGACGACGGTGCGCTCGGGCGTCAGCGTGTCGTCGTGCTGCACGCGGGCTCCGTCGTACCCGATCGCAGCGAGCGCCTTCGTGACGCGCTGGGCAACCTGGTCGGGCGTGCCCGGGAGCGGGAGCCTGCGTGCGGCCGAGTACGAGTACTGGGCGGCTTCCTGGTCGCCGGTGCCGCAGATGAACCACGCGGGTTCGTCGTCGCCCCAGCCGTCCTGCCCGACGACCGAGCGCACGGCGGCGAAGATGTCCAGGACGTCCTGGTGCGACTGTTCGACGTTCATTGACGTGTCCTTCTGCATCGGGGAGTCCGGGGCGGGGCCGGTGCACCCGGTCAGGAGTGCGGTGACCACCAGGGCTCCGGCGAGTGCCGCCCACGACCGTTCAGAGCGTCGGGTCACCGGTGCCCCCGGTCTGCCAGCCGTACATGAGCCAGTCGTCCTTGGTCTGCTGCCGCATCCGGTCGAAGGGGCGGCCTCGCTCCGGGATCTCGTCCCCGTGTCCCATCGCCGCTCGTGCAGCGTTGTGCTGGGCGGTGGTCCCGTTGTCGAAGTACGAGTACCGGCCGTCGTCGTCATCGCCGTCGTACGGCCCGTGGCGGGTGACGCCGTGCAGGGTGTCCGACCCACGGCCCTCGGTCTCGGAGCTGAACGCGTGCGCGTCCCACGTGGACTCGGTCGGGTCACGCCGACCGGACAGGTTCTGCCCGGTGACGGCCCAGCCGTCCTTCGCGCCCTGGCTGGCGAAGACCTGCCCCTCGGGCACGTGCAGCATGGACGCGTTCGGTACGGCGTCCGTCACACCGGCCGAGCCGAGCAGCACCACGTGGTCGGCGTGGGTCTTCGTCAGGGCGATGGTCGCCACGGTCGTCCCGTAGGAGTGCCCCATGACGGTCAGATCGGCGTCCCGCCCGGCGGCCGCTCGTGCCGCGTGGAACCCGTCGAGGTCGGCGACGAGTCGCTCGGCGCCCGCTCGCGCGCGGTCGTTCGCCAGGACGGACCGGAACGACGGGTCGTCGGCCATCGGCGGGTGGTAGCCGATCCAGGACAGGACGGCCACGTCGCCCGCGCGGGCACCGGACACCCGAACCTGCGCAGCACGCATGCCGATGGCGATCGCTCCGTAGTCCTGCACCGTGCCGTCCTGGTACGTCGCGGTGTTCATGCCCGGCACGATGACGCTGACGTGCGTGGCACGGTCGAGGTCACCCGCGACGATCTGCGCGAGCGGGGGACGGTCGTCGACGAGTGCCACCAGCGAGACCGGTGTCGTGGCGAGGGTGTCCTGGATGTTCCGGTAGGCGTCGCGCTGCCGTTCCCAGACGAGTAGCTGCTCCCGTGCCGTCGCCGCTTCGGCCGGGTTCCGGGCGGCGTCGTGCCGCCCACGCCAGTAGCGGACCTGCTTCCGCGCGTGTGCGAGCCGGTCAGCCAACACCGTCGTGTTCGCCCGTGCCCGCGCCCAGGAGGCGACACCGTTCAGGTTGCCGATGACCGCCGGCATCGCCACGACGAACGCCCGCTGGACGGCGGACGGCACACCGTCGACGCCCGACATCGCCTGCCACCACCCGGCCACCTGCGCAGGGTCGAGTCCGGCGAGCCGCTCGGCGACCCGTGCGTCGTCACCGAGCGCGGCGACGGTCTCCGGGTCGAGCGTGCCGAGCCACGTGAGGAACTGGCCGTCGCTCATCGCGGACACGACCGTGGCGGAGACCAGCTTGCCGAGCACCGACCGGTCCTCGAGCGCGGAGGCCGCCACTCGGTCGGCTGCGGCTCGGCGGGCGACGAGCTCGTCCCACTGCGCCGTCAGCCGAGCGTCCAGCGCTGCCAACCACTCGCCGCTGCGCTCCAGCTGCTGCAGGAGCGCACGGTCCGACTCGACCGCATCCGGTCCGGACGCCACCACGGTGGCATCGCGGATCGCCCGCTCGTTGGCCGCGATGTCGTCCGCGGTGTTCCGCCGGGTCGTCTGCAGGCTCGCGGCGTCGTCCTGGATCTCCCGCACCTGGCGCGCGTAGGTGGCGAGTGCGGCCGACGCCGCGTCCAGCCGCGCCGCGACGCGCTGGGCACTCGCCGGCATCGCCGCCGCCGTCAGGAGGAACCGCTGTTGCGCCCGCCCCGCCCAGCCGGACGCCGCGTGCTCCGCGGCGACGAGCACGTGCCGGGCACCGTCACGGACCGCGTCCGAGTGGTCGTCGTGCCGACGGGCGATCCGCTGGATGCCGTCCGGGTCGCCCGAGACGGGGTCCGCGCTCACCGCACCCGCCGGGCGAGGTCGGCATCCGCGCGCAGGAGCGCTTCGGCGGCGGCGGTCACGTAGTCGCGCAGCGTGTCCGCGTCGTCACCGAGGGAACGGATCATCGCGTCGTGCGCCCTGGCAGACGCCGCGAACGCGGACTCGACCGCCCCCGAGCCGAACGCACCGCCGTCCGAGCCGGACAACGGGCGCTCAGAGCGGAGGTCGGTCACCGCCTGCCCCACCGCTCGCGCGACCGCCTGCATCGTCGGCAGGTCGACCGTCAGATCCCCCATGGTGCCCCCTCGTGTTCCCCGAGGAGGTCAACATATCACCGCTGAAGTACGGTGTGTCAAGCGGTGTTCAGCGGTCGATCGGGCGCCCCCGCTGGCCACTCGCCCACGACGTGTCCGCCGTTTCCCCGACCCGCAGGGACAACGTGCCGCCCCGGGTGACGAACGACGCCGGCACCCAGGACCGCTCGTGCGTCCACCCGTTCAACCGGGCGCCCTGCACGTACGGCGCGGTCCCCGACGACCGGATGAGGACCCGCTCGCCGCTCGAGCGCCGGATGTCGACCGTGCTGAACGTCGGGCTGCCGATGAGCATCTCCGCTCGCCCGGGCGTCTGCGGGAACAGGCCGATCGAGGCGAAGACGTACCAGGCGCTCATCGTGCCGAGGTCGTCGTTGCCCGGCAGGCCGCCTGGGCCGGTCGAGTAGGCGTCGTCCACGACCTGCCGCACGGTCTCCTGCGTCTTCCAGGGCTTGCCGAGCGCGTTGTACATCCACGGCGTGTGGATGTCGGGCTCGTTCGTCGGGTCGAACTTCGTGGCGTCGCCACCCGTGACCGCGAACGCACCGGTGCTGTCGTGGAAGAAGTCGTCGAGCCGAGCGGTTGCGGCGTCGTCACCGCCGAGCGCGCTCGACAGCCCCTGCACGTCCTGCGGCACGAGCCAGGTGTACTGCGCGCTGGTGCCCTGCGCGAACCCGGTGCCGGTCGAGGGCGACCAGTCGGGCGTCCACGAGCCGTCCGCCTGCCGCGCGGCCTGGTATCCGACGGCGGCGTTGAAGGTGTTCTTCCAGTAGGACCCACGCTCCGCGAACATCCGGGCGTCGGAGCGCAGCCCGAGGGAACCGGCCCAGTACCCGAGCGCGCTGTCGGAGATCGAGTCCTCGAGGGTCTCGGCCGCACCACCCCAGCAGGAGCAGTCGTCGTTCGCCGCGTACTGCCGCTCCAGGTACTCGTCGAGTGCGGGTCGCTGCGCCAGGCACTGCCCCGGGCACCCGATGTCGCTCTCGGCGTCCGCGTTCTCGACCGTCGCCTGGTGCTTGAGCGAGGCGTAGGCGGCGCGGACGTCGAAGTTCCGGACGCCCATGGCGTACCAGGTGGCGAGCGTCGCGGCCGAGGGGTCGCCGGTCATCACGTGCGTCGGCGCTCCGAGGTGCAGCCATCGGTCCCACACCCCGCCGTTCTGCTCGGCGAACCGCAGCATCGACTGCGCCATGTCCCCGGCGACGTCCGGCCGCAGCAAGGCCAGCAGCTGGATCTGCGCCCGGTACTGGTCCCACCCGGAGTACGTGCCGTAGACGGCTCGGTGTCCGCGGTCCATCCGGTGCACCCGCAGGTCGGGCCCGAGGTAGCGACCGTCGCGGTCGTTCAGCGTGTTCGGCTGCATCAGTGCGTGGTAGACCGACGTGTACAGCTGGGTGGTCCGGTCCGCCGTGCCGCCACCGACGCGCAGGCGCGACAGTTCACGGTTCCAGGAGGCCCGTGTGCCGGCTGCGACGCTGGCGACGGTCGAGCGCTTGGTCACCTCACCGTCACGGTTCGCGACCGCTCCGGCCGCGCTCACGTACGAGATGCCGATCTTCGCCTGCACCGTCGCTCCGCGACGCGCATCGAACCCGACCCACGCGCCGGAGCCGCGTCCGGCGCGGTCGGCGCCGGTCAGGTAGCCCTCCCCACCGGAGGAGGACGTGCCTCCAGGCTGGACCGTGCCGTCCTTCCAGGTGCCGGTGCTCGCGAACGCCGTGTCGAAGGTCGCGGTGAAGTAGAGGCGGTAGTAGCTGCGGCGGTCCGGGTTGGTGGCGCCGCCGCCGTTCGCGCGGCGGCTGCAGAAGCCGCCGGTCAGGACGCTGCCGCTGACCGTGCGGGTGCGCGGGTCGACGCGGGTGATCGCGGCCTCGCTGCCGTTGATCGAGTTCGACGTGCGGAAGAGCAGGTTCGCGTCCTTCCCGGCCGGGAACGTGAACGCGCCGACGCCGGCACGGGTGGTCACGGCCAGGTCGGTGCGGACGCCGTTGTCGAGCGTGACGCCGTAGCGGCCGGGGCTCGCGGACTCCTGGTCGTGGGAGTACCCGGCGGCGTAGACGGCGTCCTTCGAGTCGGCCGACGGCGAGGTCGTGACCGGGGTCGTGACCGGCATGATCGGCACGTCACCGGCAGCCCCGGGAGCACACCCGGCACCGTTCAGGTGCGTCAGGCTGAAGCCGCGCAGCCGGTTCACGTCGTACGAGTAGCCGTTCGCGACCGGGGTCGACGTCTGGTCGCCCGCGGTGCCCGTGGGGCTCCACTGCATCATGCCGAACGGCGCGGTGGCCCCGGGCCAGGTGTTGCCGTTGTTGCTCGTGCCGATGAAGGGGTCGACGTACCGCGCGGGATCGCTGACGGTGCGCCCGGCCTGCGTCGAGGGCGAGGCCACGGCCGGCGCGGCGACGATCCCCGTGCCCAGCAGTGCGGCGATCGTGGCCACCGCGGCGAGCGGGAGCGGACGGACGAGCGGGCGACGGTGCACGCGAGATCGGTTCACATCGGTGACGCTAGCCCCCTCGGACGGGGGACGCCGCCCGCGTCACCGAGCGCTCTCCCGCTGTTCACGTCGGGTTCGGCGACGGGCCCGGCCCCGCCCGGTCAGACGACGGTGCGGGCGGCGACCTCGTCGACGAAGGTGCGGACCCGCTGCCGGAACACCGGGTCGGTGGCGGTCCCGCGGACGGGCACGACGTGCAGCCGCCGGTCACCACGTCGCAGCGCCGGCCCGACGAACACCCCCTCGGCGACGTCCGGCGCGGTGGCCGACCAGAGCGTCGAGCGAGCGCCGTCCTCCGCGGTCCGGGCCATGCTGCGCGCGATCATGCCGCCGAGGCGCTGCGCGAGGGTCTCGGCCTGGTCGTTCATCCCCGTCGCCGCGATGCCGGGGTGTGCGATGACCGAGCGGACGTCCGAGCCGGCCGCGCGGAGCCGCTCACCGAGGTCGACCGCGAGCGCCGTCGCCGCCGTCTTCGAGTCGGTGTACACGGCGAGCTGCGAGTAGTCGCTCGGATCGTCGACCCCGCCCGGTGCGGGCACGCGGCGGGTGCGCTGCGACAGGTTCGACCCGACGAGGACGACCCGGGGCGACGGTCCGCCGAGCACCGGGAGCATCGCGTCGGCGAGCACGGCCGGCCCGACGACGTTGGTGGCCCAGGTGCGTTCGATGCCCTCGTCGGTCAACCCGAACGCGCCCAGCGTCGCGCCGGCGTTGTTGACGAGGGCGTCCACGACGATGCCGTCCGCCACGAGCTGCCGGGCGAACGCCGTGACCGAGGCGACCGACGCGGTGTCGACGACCCGCGCCTCCAGGCCGACGGGCAGGACGCGAGCCGCCTTGTCGGGGTTGCGGACCGCCGCGATGACGCGTGCTCCGGCGGCTGCGAGTCGGGTCGCGGCCACCAGCCCGAGTCCGCCGGTCGCGCCGGTGACCACCACGGTCCGGCCGCGCTGGTCGGGCATCACGGACGGTTCCCACTCGAACGTGTCCATGGTCGTCTCCTGCTCACTCGTCGCCTGGAATCGGATGATCCATCCGGAAGGCTAGCACAAGCGGATAGACTGTCCGTATGACGATCGCGATGGCCCGACCCGAAGCGCTGCGCTCCGATGCGCAACGCAACCGGACCGCGCTGCTCGACGTCGCCCGGTCGTTCGTCGAGCGGGGCGAGCAGCCGCTGCTCAACGCCGTTGCACACGACGCCGGTGTGGGTGTCGGGACCGCCTACCGGCACTTCCCGTCGCAGCAGCACCTGCTCGAGGCGCTCGCGATCGACGCGCTCGAGGACATGCTCGACCTCGTCCGTGTCGCCGTCGCGCTGCCCGACGCGGTGGACGCGCTCCGGGGGGTCGTGACGGCTGCGTTCCGGAGCATGGTCGACGACGCGGCCCTCGGCGACCTGCTGACGAACGGCGGGTTCTCGTGCGCCGACACCGCGGCGCTCGCGGGCGACCTGGTCGAGTCCGTCGACGCGCTGCTCGCACGGGCACGGGCCGAGGGGCTCGTGCGTGCCGACGTCGACGCGGACGACCTGCGACGGCTGCTGTGCGGGATGCGGGTGGCCGCTGTGGCGGGTGGCTCCCGGGTGCACGACCCCGAGCGCTACGTCGAGGTGCTGCTGGCGGGCCTCCGCCCGGCCTGACCACCACCCTCGCGCCCCGCGTGCCTCGCTGTCAGGATGGGCGCATGAGCGTCATGGTGTCCGTCTTCGATGCGTACCGGTCCCGCACGAGCGAGAAGTACACGGCCTACCCGCCGGACGTGCTCCCCATGTTCGTCGCCGAGATGGACAGCATGCTCGCCGAACCGATCCGCGACGCCCTGGTCACGGCGGTGACGAACGGCGACACCGGGTACGTCGGGCACGGACGGGCCCTGCCCGAAGCGTTCGCCGACTTCGCCGAGAGCCGGTGGGCATGGCGGGTCGACCCCGACCTGGTCCGCACCACCACGGACGTGTCGGTCGCGGCGGTCGAGGTGCTGCGCCGGGTCATCGAGCCGGGCGACCAGGTCGTCATCATGCCGCCCGTGTACCCGCCGTTCTGGGAGTACGTGTCCGAGGCCGGCGGCACCGTCACCGAGGTCCCGCTGCTCGCCCCCGCAGGCCCGGCCGACCCCTTCGACACCACGGCCGGCTGGCGGATGGACCTGGACGGCATCGCGCAGGCGTTCGCCGACGGAGCCCGCACGGTGCTGCTCTGCAACCCGCACAACCCCCTCGGCCTGGTGCACGACCGCTCGTCGCTCGTCGCACTCGCGAAGCTGGCCGCCGAGTGGGACGCCGTCGTGGTGTCCGACGAGATCCACGCGCCGCTCGTGCACGCCGACGCGGTGTTCACGCCGTTCCTGGAGTCCTGCCCCGAGGCCGCGTCCCTCGGCGTCGCCCTGACGAGTGCGAGCAAGGCCTGGAACCTCGCCGGCACGAAGTGCGCGATGATGATCGGCGCCTCGGAGCGGGCACGCGCCTGGTTCGACGGACTGCCGACCGAGGTCGTCGAGCGCACCGGCATCCTCGGCTACACGGCGAGCGTCGCGGCCTTCAGCGAGGGCGGGCCGTGGCTGGCGTCACTGCTCACCGAGCTCGCGGCGAACCGCCGGACCCTGGCCGAGCGGATCGGCGACGTGCTGCCCGGTGCCGAGTACCGGCAGCCGCAGGCGTCGTACCTGGCGTGGCTCGACCTGCGGGCGCTGCCGTGGGGCGACGACCCCGCGGCGGAGCTCGTCGACCGGGCGAAGGTGGCGCTCGGCTCCGGCCCGGCGTTCGGACGGCAGGGCCGGGGCTTCGCGCGGCTGAACTTCGGGTGCTCGGCGGAGACCCTCGACGAGGGGCTCAGCCGCCTCGCCGCAGCGGCCAGGGCCTGAACCCGAGCCACCCGCCTACTCGAACCGCTGCCAGGCCGGCTTGTTGGCGTACGTGTAGCGGTAGTAGTCGGCGAGCTGCAGCCCGGCGGCGGCTTCCTCGTCGACGACGACGGTCGCGTGCTCGTGCAGCTGCAGGGCCGAACCGGGCACGAAGGAGCTGAGCGGCCCCTCGATCGCAGCGGCGACGGCCGCCGCCTTCGACGCGCCCTGCGCGACGAGGACGAGCTCGCGGGCCTCGAGGATGGTGCCGAGCCCCTGCGTCATGCAGTGCGTCGGGACCTGCTCGGGCGAGTCGAAGAAGCGCGCGTTCGCGTCACGGGTCGACGGCGCGAGGGTCTTGATGCGGGTACGCGAGGCGAACGACGACGTCGGCTCGTTGAACCCGATGTGGCCGTTGGCCCCGATGCCGAGGATCTGCACGTCGATCCCGCCCGCGGCACGGATCGCGGCGTCGTACTCCTTGGCCGCGAACTCCAGGTCGGCGGCACGGCCGTCCGGCACACGCACGCGCGAGGCGTCGAAGCCGAGCGGCGCCACGACGTCGCGGGCGATCACGGCCGCGTACGACTCGGGGTGCTCGAGCGGGATGCCGACGTACTCGTCGAGGGCGAACCCACGGGCCTCGGCGAACGAGATCTCGCCCGCCTGCACCCGGCGCTGCAGGTCGGTGTAGATGCCCTGCGGGCTGGATCCGGTGGCGAGACCGATGACGGCGGACGGCTTCTTGGCGACGACGGACGCGATCTTGGCCGCGGCGACGCGACCGACCTCGTCCGGCGTGGGCAGGATGATGATCTCCACACGGCAAGCCTACTGGTCATGACCAGTCTGCGACAGGGGTCGTGTGGGTAGCGTGGAGGCATGCCGACCCCCGACTTCGTCCTGTCCCTGCGCGAGAAGATCGGCACGGCGCCGCTCTGGCTGTCGGGCGTGAGCGCCATCGTGACCCGCGGCTCCGGCGCCGATCGCGAACTGCTCGTGGTGCGGCGGGCCGACACGGGCGCGTACACGCCGGTCACCGGGATCGTCGACCCGGGCGAGGAACCCGCCGTCGCCGCCGAACGCGAGGTCCTGGAAGAAGCCGACGTCGTCGCCGTCGCCGAACGCCTGGCCTGGGTCCAGGTGCTGCCCGAGATGACCTACCCGAACGGCGACCGATCGCAGTACCTCGACCTGGTCTTCGCCTGTCGGTACGTCTCCGGCACGCCGAACCCCGCCGACGGCGAGAACACCGAGGCGTTCTGGGCTCGGCTCGACGCCCTGCCCGACATGTCGGAGAACATGCGGGCACGCGTCGAGGCCGGGCTGGCCGACGAGCGCGAGGCGCGCTTCCAGCGCTGACCCCACCGGTCTGGAGGCGCGGTGCCAGGCCGCCACGGGCCTCCAGTCCGCCGTCGGTCGCGCCCACCCCGCCGAAGCGACAGAAGTCCGCGAAGCATCCGCGCCCATCTGTCGCTTTCGCGACGGTGAGCGCGGTCGCGAGCGCGATCTGTCGCTTTCGGGGGGGGGTGGAGCTACGCGAGCGGCGCGACCGCGACCGGTGCGCCGAGCAGGCGCACGGCGACGGGGTCGCCGGTGGTCCGGCGGTCACCGACCTCGTGCTGGACGGTCACGACGGTGTCGTCGTCCAGGCGGACGGTGGTGCGGCGGATCGATCCGAGGAAGCTCGAGGTGACGACGGTGCCGGTGATGCCCTCGGGGGCGAAGGCGATGTCCTCCGGCCGGACGTACGCGAGCACCGGCCCGTCCGGAGCCGAGGAGTCGAGGGCCGGCACCCGGAAGCCGTACACGAAGACGTCGCCCCCGCGCAGGTCGCCCTGCAGCCGGTTCGACTGCCCGACGAAGTCCGCCGTGAAGGCCGACGACGGGGTGCGGTAGAGCTCCTCGGGCGTGCCGACCTGCTCGATGTCGCCCGCCTGCATCACGGCGATCCGGTCGGAGACGGCGAGCGCTTCCTCTTGGTCGTGCGTCACGAACACGGTGGTGATGCCGAGGTCGCTCTGGATGCGGCGGATCTCGTCGCGCAGCGAGACCCGGACCTTCGCGTCGAGGGCCGACAGCGGCTCGTCGAGCAGGAGCACCCGGGGGCGGGTGACCAGGGCACGGGCCAGGGCGACGCGCTGCTGCTGCCCGCCGGAGAGCTGGTGCGGGTACCGCTCGGCGAACTCGCCGAGGCGGACCATGTCGAGGGCCTCGACCACGCGGCTCTTGCGCTCGGCCGCGGGGACCCGGCGCATCTCGAGGCCGAAGGCGACGTTCTGCCGCACCGTCATGTGCGGGAACAGCGAGTACTGCTGGAACACCATGCCGATGTCGCGCTTGTTGACCGGGGTGTCGGCGACGTCCTGGCCGTCGATGCGGATCGAGCCGGCGTCGATGGCCTCGAGGCCCGCGAGCGCGCGGAGCGCCGTCGTCTTGCCGCAACCGGACGGCCCGAGGAGCGAGACGAACTCCCCCGGCTCGACGCGGAGGGACAGTCCGGCGAGTGCACGGTGTGCGCCGTAGTGCTTCTCGACGGCGTGGAGTTCGACGACGGCACCGGTGGTGGCGAGGGACGCCGGGGCTGCCGGAGCGGTGACGGTCATGCGGACTCCTTGAGGCGGGGACGACGGGTGGTGCGGGTGCGGCGGACTCGGCCCGTGCGACGGGTCCCGATGCGGCCGATGAGGACGAGCAGCACGAAGCCGAACGCGAGCGCGACGACCGAGAAGATCGCGGCGACGTACGGGTCGGTCCCCTGCACGAGCACGAGCCCGGTCTGGAACGTGCTGCGGGAGAGGAACGCGGCGAGGGTGTACTCGCCGAGGACCACGGTGATCGTGAGGAAGCACGCGGCGGTGATGCCCCGGCGCAGGTTCGGCAGGAGCACGCGCCAGGTGACGGTCCACCACGAGGCACCGAGTGAGCGGGCCGCCTCGGACAGGACGATCAGGTCCGTCGCGGTGATGGCAGCGGCGATCGGGCGGAACGCGAACGGCAGCGTGATGATGCCGATCGCGAACGCCAGCGTCCAGGAGCCGGACCCGAAGACCTGCGAGACGACCTGGTACACGGGGATGAACCCGACGACGAGCACCACGACCGGCACGGTGATCGGCACGATGCAGACGAACTCCAGGATGCTCCGGAGCCTGGGGTAGCGGAGCGCGGTGATGATCTGGGCGGGCAGCAGGACGAGCAGCACGATCCCGACGGTGATCACGGCGATGAGCAGCGACGCCCCGAGCCCGTCGAACACCGGCTGGTAGGTGAACGCGTTGGCCGGGTCACCGATCGCCGCCCAGTGCGCGAAGGTGAGCCCGCCGTCGGTGCCCTGCCGGAAGGTGAACTGCAGCAGGGCGACCAGCGGGACTGCGAACAGGAGCCCGATCGCGGTGAGCACGATCGCTGCCGCACCACGGGACGGGGCCGTGCCGAAGCGGCGGACGCGGGACGGGCCTCCGAGCCGAACCGGCTGCGCCGGGCGGACCGGACGGACCGGGGCCGCCGCGCTCATCGCTGCCACCTCGCGGCACGGCGCTGCAGCAGCGAGTACGCGCCCATCACGACCGCCATCACGACGACCATGCCGAAGGCGAGTACCCCGGCGACGTTCTGCAGGCCGGCGAGCGTCTCGCTGGTGAGCTGCGTGCGGATCGTGAGCGGCACGATGCCGCCCTGCGAGATGAGGGCCGCGGCGGTGGCGAACGACGAGAAGCCGTTCGCGAACAGCAGCAGGAGCGACCCCCAGAACGCCGGCGCCAGGACCGGCAACGCGATCCGGCGCCAGTACGTCAGGCGCGAGGCCCCGAGGGTCGCGGCGGCCTCGCCCCACTGGGCCTTGACACCCTCGAGTGCGGGCATGAACGTGAGGACCATGAGCGGCACCTGGAAGTAGACGTAGGGGATCACGAGCCCGGGCACCGTGTACAGGAAGGCGCCGTCCGCGTTGAGGTCGACGTGGAAGACCGTGACCAACCACGTCGTGACGAGGCCCTGCACGCCGATCGTGGCGATGAACGCGAACGCGAGCATGACCCCGCCGAACTGGGCGAGGACGCTGGCGGCCGAGTCGATCATCGACCGGACCAGTCCGTCCGGCCGCAGTGCCGAGAGCGCCCAGCAGACGACCGCGCCGAGCACGGCACCGATGACCGCGGAGGCGGCGGACAGGCCGAACGACCCGCCGAACGCCTGCAGCACGGATGGGTCGGCGAAGGCCGCGAGGTTCGCGAACGTGAACGCTCCGGAGCCGTCGAAGAAACCGCTGCCGATCGCGATCACGGCGGGGACCGCGAGGAACAGCAGGACGTAGGCGGCGAAGGGCGTCAGCCCCAGCCAGGCGAGGCCGACGCGGCGCCGGACACGGGGTCCGGCGCCGCGTCGGACGGCATCGGCGGACGCGCGTGCGGACGTCGGGCGCACGGGGCTCGTCGCGCTCGTCGCGCTCGTCGCCGGTGCGGCGTCGGTCGCGGCTGCGCCGCTCGCCGCGGGCGCGTCTGCCGATGCGGTGGTCATGCTGCTCAGGACCCCATCGTCGAGGACCACTTGGCCTTGAGCACCTTGGCGGCGTCGGCGACCTGCGCGTCGGTCAGCTCGACGTAGTCCTTCGGTGCGCCACCGGCGGCGTCGAGGGCGTCCTGGTCGACCTTGCCCGACTTCGTCAGCGCGGCGAGGGTGGACGGGAAGGCGCCGGCCTGCAGGTACAGGTTCTGGACCTCGGGGCTGGCGATGTACTCCTCCCACAGGCGGGCGGCCGCGGGGTGCGGGGCGTCCTTGTTGATGGCCTGCGAGTAGTACGAGCCGAGCGCCTGCCCCTTCGGGACGACGGTCTTCCAGTCCTTGTTGCCGCTCGCGCCCGCCGCCGGGCCCCAGGCCAGGTTGTTGTACGACCACTGGACGACGACCGGGGTCTCACCCGAGGCGACGGTGGCCTGCGTCGGCAGCACGTTCTGGAAGTTGCCGGCCTGCTTGAGCTTGCCGAAGAAGTCGACACCCTTGGTGATGTCGTCGGCCGAGCCGCCGTTCTCCAGCGCCGCCAGGTACACCGCGGACGCGGCCTGGTTCGCCTGCGTCGGGTCGCCGCCGATCGAGACCTTGCCCTTGTACTCGGAGCCGAGCAGGTCCGTCATGTCCTTCGGGGCGTCGGAGATCTTCGACGAGTCGTACCCGATCGACATCAGGCCGGTGTAGTCACGCGTCCAGGCGCCGTCCTCGTCCTTCAGGTTCGTGGGGATGTCGTCCCAGTTCGCGACCTTGTAGTCGGCGAACAGGTCGAGGTTCTCCTGCAGCACGGCGTTCCCGAGGTCGAGCACGTCGGGGGCGGTGGACTGGCCCTTCTGCGACTTGACCGCGGCGACCTCGTCGGCGCTCGAGCCGTTCGGGTTCGCGGAGTTGATCTTGATGCCGTACTTCTTGGTGAAGCCGTCGATGATCTTGCCGTAGTTGGCCCACGTCGGCGGGAGCGTGATGACGTTGAGCTGGCCCTCGGCCTTGGCGGCCTTGACCAGGGCGTCCATGCCGCCGGCGGACTGGGCGCTGGTGGTGGTCTTCCAGTCGGCGTCGCCCTTGCTCGTGCTGGCGGAGCTCGTCGAGGAGCATCCGGCGAGGGTGACGACTGCGGCGGCGGCCAGGGCGATGCCGGCCAGGGTGCGCTTGTGCTGCACGGGTGGGCCTTTCGGGTGGGGAGGAAGGTGCTGCGGGGACCGGGTGTCCGGGTTCTGGTCGATCGTGGACGCGGCCGGTTTCCGGCCCGTGCTCCGGTGGTGAACGACGGCGGAACAGCGGGTGCGGCTGTACG
The DNA here is from genome assembly GCF_003234695.1 of Curtobacterium sp. MCLR17_042. Taxonomy (NCBI): domain Bacteria; kingdom Bacillati; phylum Actinomycetota; class Actinomycetes; order Micrococcales; family Microbacteriaceae; genus Curtobacterium; species Curtobacterium sp. MCLR17_042. The sequence continues at coordinate 517 of NZ_QKTD01000004.1, read as the reverse complement.
CTTTGCTCGTTCTGGGCACAGGGTCGCGCCCAGACCAGGCCTGGAGGCACGGATGCGGTTCACGACGACGGTCCTGCAAGCACGGAAGACGGCGACCGGACTCCCCGTCCCGGAGTCCGTCATCGAGGCGCTCGGATCCGGCAAGCGCCCCGCGGTGGTCGTCACGATCAATCGGGGCTACACCTACCGCTCCACCGTCGGGGTCATGGACGAGCAGTTCCTGGTGCCGCTGTCGGCCGCCCACCGTGAGGCCGCCGGGATCGCCGCCGGGGACACGGTCGAGGTCTCGCTCGAGGTCGACACCCTGCCCCGGACCGTCGACCTGCCGGAGGACCTGGCCGCCGCGCTGCAGGAGGCCGGCGTGCGTGCGGCGTTCGACACGCTGTCGAACTCGCGGCAGCGGGCGCTCGCCGACCCGGTCACGCAAGCGAAGGCCCCGGAGACCCGTGCCCGGCGGATCGAGAAGGCCGTGGAGTCCCTGCGGGGGTAGCGGTGCGCGGCGGCCAGGTCCTCCGGC
>NZ_QKTD01000037.1:0-706 GCF_003234695.1 Curtobacterium sp. MCLR17_042 | reverse complement strand
AGCAAAGGACTGATCACGATGCGTAAGAGCCTCAAGACCTCCATCACCCTCGCCACGACCGGCGCCCTCGTCCTCGGCGGTGCCGCGTTCGGGATCTCCTCCGCCCAGGCCGCGACCCCGAACGTGCACACGGTGTCCTCGTCGTCCGAGTCGAAGATCCCCGCACCCGTCGCCTCGGTCCCCGAGGTCCTCGGTGGCTCCACCGCCGTGAAGCTCGACTCCGGCTTCACCGACGCCCTCACCGCCCTGAAGCTCACCCCCGGCGTCTCCGGCGATGCGACCCTGGCTGACGGGTCGGTGTCGTTCCCGATCACCGCCGGGTCGGTCACCTACTGGTCGCCCGATGGCAACTACCGCCCGTACGTGCAGGGCCTGCTGAACCACGACGACTCGGGGCTGACCCTGAAGGCCGGCGACACCACCGTCACGCTGGAGAACTTCGTCGTGAACCCGGGCTCGTCCAAGCTCTACGGCGACGTCCTCGTCAACGGCAAGGTCGCCGCGGCCAACGCGTTCCTGTTCGAGCTGCACGGCGGCTCCCTCAAGCCCCTCCAGCTCGAGGGCGACAACGCCATCCTCACCGGCACCACCGTCCACATCTCCGAAGACGCCGCCGGCCTGCTGAACAAGACCTTCGGCACCGACGCCGTCAAGCGCGGCCTCCTCGTCGGCACCGCCACCATCACCGCACAGATCAAGTAACACC
>NZ_QKTD01000036.1:0-892 GCF_003234695.1 Curtobacterium sp. MCLR17_042 | reverse complement strand
GTCGATCAGGGTGATGATCCGGTCAAGGGTGATCCGTCGACGTTGCGGATGATGGCGCGGGAGTACCAGCGCATCTCCGACGCGGCCGATGACGCCTCGACCCGGTTGCAGTCGGTGAAGGGGTCCGGGTGGCTGACCGACTGGGAGGGTGAGGCCGCGGATGTGTTCGTCGACGCGATCGAGGACACCCCGTCGGACCTGACCAAGCTCGTCGATTCGTACGAACTCGCCGCGACGGCGTTGTCGGGGTGGGCTGACACGGTCGATGACACCCAGTACCGGGCCGATGGTGCGTTGGCGGATGCGAAGGACGCCACCGGGGACCTCGCCGCGGCGCAGGACCGGTTGGCGGATGCGCAGTCGACGTTGTCGCACTACGAGTCGACGTCGAAGGACCTGTCGAAGGTCGCCGACGAGTACCCGGCGGGTTCCGACGTGCCGGACGGGGTGGATGTTCCCTCGCCGGCGCAGTTGCGGGCAGCGTCCGACAACGCTTCCGTCGCGCAGGGGTCGGTGTCCTCGGCGCAGGGGGACATCTCGGCGGCGCAGTCGCGGATCGATGCGGCGAAGCGGCTCGTGGCGGATGCGAAGGGTGATTGGCAGGACGCGGAGCAGCGGACTGCGACGAAGATCGGTGAAGCTGCGGACGCGGGCCTCGGGAAGCAGTCCACGTGGGACAAGATCTTCGGGTCCGAGGCGTGGGAGACCATCGTGTCGGTGGCGAAGGTCGTCGTGGCGGTGGGTGGGATCATCGCGATGATCATCCCGGGGCCGTGGACGTTGGTCATCGCGGCGATCGCGCTCGTGGTGTTGGCGGACACGTTGTACAAGATGAGCAAGGGCGAAGCCGACGGGTGGGACCTCGCGTTCTCCCTGCTCGACTGCGTCCCCG
>NZ_QKTD01000035.1:0-4185 GCF_003234695.1 Curtobacterium sp. MCLR17_042 | reverse complement strand
CCTCGTGGTACTTCTCCCACGCCCCCACCGGCCCCCGCCCGTGCAGCGCGTACTCCCCCACCATCCGCTCCTTGTAGACCGCCGGGTTGTGCGACGCCACGACGCGGGCGTTCCGCCAGTGCCGATCCAGCGCGCGCGTCCGGTCGGCCGCCGACGCCCCGCCGACCTCGAACAACTCGGACGCCGACCGCAGCACCCGCGGCCCGATCTCGACCTGCGCCTGGTACACGGCGTTCTCGGCCGCGTCGAGCAGCACGCGGTCGACGCCGACCCCGGGCTCGTTCGTCGCGACGACCCCGTCGAGCAGCCCCGCGGCGGCGACGACGAGTGACCGGGCGGTGAACGCCCCGGCCGACAGCCGCCCGAGCACCGAGAGCACCTGCGGGTCCTCCCCTGGCACGGCCGCGTTGGCGTGGATGTACGTGCGGGTCCGTGGTCGCACGAAGGCCACGGCGTCGTCGGACACGGCCTGCCCGATCCCGGCGAGGACCGCCAGCAGGTACAGCTGGTAGAAGGCCTGGATGTGCGACAGCGGAGCGTCCCGGTACGCCGACACCACCGACGGGTCCACCGACACCCCGTCGAACACGGTCGTGCCGGACGCGGTCAACCGCTGGCCGAACCCGTCCCAGTCGTCGATGCTCGTCACGCCCGGCGCGGAAGCGTCGACGGCGAACGTCACGCGCTCCCCGTCACGGTCCGCCGCCAGGTAGATCCAGTCCGCGTAGAGCGTGCCGGTCGAGTAGAACTTCCGCCCGTCGAGGCGGAGGGAATCACCAGCCGGCGTCACCGTCGTCGAGATGTCGGCCAGGGTCGTCCCGGTCCGCTCCGAGGTCGCGTTCCCGACGATCGCTCCGTCGACGATGCGCCGGAGCCACTCGTCCCGGCCGGCCGACGACGGCCGCAGCAGCAACAGTTCGGTGTACCCGAAGTGGCCCCGCCACAGGTGCGCGATGTTCGAGTCCGCCGCTGCCAGGTCCGCCACCAGGTGCGCGAGTTCGACCAGCGTCACGCCGAAGCCGCCGCGGTCCTCCGGCACGCGCAACCGTCCGAACCCCGCGTCGGCGAGCGCCCGGACCTCGGCGTGCGGCAGCGGCCGGTCGCCGGGCGCCCCGGACGCGAGCTCACGCTCGACCGCGCCGTCGCGGATGGTCGCGAACACGGGCGCGAAGCGTTCGCGCAGGGTCGCCAGCCGGTCGGCCGGGAGGCCCGTCACGCGTCCGTCGATCGTCGTCGCGTCCGTCATGCGGGCACCTCCACCGCGTCGCGCGCCTCGGTCGCGCCGGCGCCGCCCGAGAACGCCCCGCGCCACTGCCGGGCGGGGTGCGAGTCCGGCAGCTGTGCGTGGCCGAAGAGCTTCTCGCGCAGGGTGCCCTCGCGGTACTCGGACTGCATCAGTCCGCGCTCCTGCAGGGTCGGCGCGATGTGGTCGACGAACTCCTCGTACGATCCGGGCAGCGTCCAGTTGATGACGTTGACGCCGTCGACGCCCACCCGCTGCCAGTCGGCGAGCTCGTCGGCGATCTGCTCCGGCGTCCCGACGACCCGGGCGCGGAGCTTCGCGGACAACCGGGCGAGGTCGGCGATGGTCGGTTCGCGGTCCCCGGCGGCCTCGCGGAGCCACTGCAGGTGCGACTGTCCGGCGTGGGTGCGGACCTCGGAGAGCGGGGTGTCCGGGTCGAGGGGCTCGCCGGTGTCCGGGTCGAAGCCGAGGTTCGAGTGCACCAGGAACCCGTCGGCCGCCAGGTACTCGTCGATCTCCGCTTCCTTCGCCTTCGCCTCGGCCTCGGTGGAGCCGGTGACGAAGGTCAGGCCGAGGAAGAACGCGATGTCGTCCCGCTGGCGGCCGGCGGCCTCGGCCAGGTCGCGGGTCTCGCGGATGAGCTGTTCGGTGGCGTCCCGGTTCGAGGTCAGGATGAACTGGGCCTCGGCGTTCCGGGCGGCGAAGGCACGGCCGGCCGGCGACGACCCGGCCTGGAACAGCACCGGGGTCCGCTGCGGCGACGGTGCCGACAGGTGCGGGCCCTGCACGTCGTAGCGGGTGCCGTGGTGGTCGATGCGGTGCACCCTGTCGGGGTCGGCGTAGCCGCGGACGGGGTCCTTCAGCACGGCGCCGTCCTCCCACGAGCCCTCCCAGAGCTTCGCGCAGACCTCGAGGTACTCCTCGGCCCAGACGTAGCGCTCGTCGTGCTCCTCGAGCCGGTCGGCCCCGAAGTTCCGGGCGGCGCTGTCGAGGGCGCTCGTGACGACGTTCCAGCCGATGCGGCCCCGGGTGATGTGGTCGAGCGTGGAGACCTTGCGGGCGAAGTCGAACGGGTGCGCCTGGATGACACTCGAGGTGAACGCGAGCCCGAGGTGCTCGGTCGACACGGCGAGCGCGGAGAGCAGCACGGAGGGGTCGTTCGAGGGGATCTGCAGTCCCTCGCGCAGGTTGGTCGAGTAGTCGCCGCGACCGGGACCGTAGGTCCCGACGACGTCGGCGAAGAACATCGCGTCGAACTTGCCGCGCTCGAGGGTCCTCGCCAGGTCGGTCCACAGCGTCACGTCGTCGAAGTCCGCCTGCCGGGCGTCGGGGTGCCGCCACAGGCCGTGCTGGATGTGCGAGGTCGTGTTCATGACGAAGGCCGCGAAGCGCAGCGGGCGGTTCGGTGCATCGCTCATGTGTCCCATCGTGGTCGGCGGGCGCCGCCCGACGACAGCGACGTGACCTCCCGTTACGCGCGGTGTTCCCCGCGGCCCTGGACGCGACCATGCTCCTGAGGCATGCCGAGCCAGACCACCGTCACCGCGCCTCCAGGCCGTCCCGCTGCACCGTCGACCAGCGCGACCCGTCGTCGGGTCGCCCTCGCGTCGTTCGTCGGGACGACCGTCGAGTACTACGACTTCTACCTCTACGCGACGGCCTCGGCGCTGGTCTTCGCACCGACGTTCTTCCCGTCCGTGACGCCGGCCGTCGGGGTCATCGCGTCGTTCGCGACCTACGGCGTCGGGTTCGTGGCGCGGCCGCTCGGCGGGGTGATCGCCGGCCACCTGGGTGACCGGATCGGGCGGAAGAAGCTGCTCGTCGCGTCGCTGGTGCTGATGGGCATCGCGTCCACGCTGATCGGGGTCATCCCGTCCGCCGCGACCATCGGGGTCGGTGCCGTCGTGGCGCTCGTGTTCCTGCGGCTGCTGCAGGGCGTCGCGGCCGGTGCGGAGTGGGGCGGCTCGGCGTTGCTGTCCGTCGAGCACGCGCCGGAGCGGCACCGGGGGCTGTTCGGGGCGTTCACGCAGATGGGGTCGGCCGGTGGGATGCTCCTGGCGACCGGGGTCTTCACGCTCGTGCGGTCGCTGCTCGGCACCGAGGCGTTCCTGGCCTGGGGATGGCGGCTGCCGTTCCTGTTCTCGGCGGTGATCGTGGCGGTCGGGCTCGTCATCCGGCTCGGTGTGCAGGACGCCCCGGTGTTCCAGGAGCTGCGCGCCTCGGGCGGAGTCGAGCGGTTCCCGGTGTGGCAGGCGATCCGGCAGCACCCGCGGTCGATCCTGGTGACGGCGGGCCTGCGCCTCGTGCAGCCGGCGCTGTACTCGATCCTGACGACGTACTCGCTGACCTACCTCGGCAACGTGCGGGGGCCATCGGGCTCGGACGCGGGGCTGCAGGCCGTGCTCGTGATCTCGGCCGTGTCGCTCGTGTCCACGCCGTTCTGGGGGTGGCTGTCCGACCGGGTCGGGCGGCGGGTGCTCACGATCTGGTCGGCGGTGGGCATCGCGGTGCTCATCTGGCCGTTCTTCGCGTTCCTCGACGCGGGGCCGCTCGTGCTGCTGCCGCTCGTGGCGCTGATCGGGATGTGCGTGTTCCACGACAGCATCTACGGGCCGCAGGCGGCGTGGTTCGCGGAGCAGTTCCCGACCGGGCGGCGGTACTCGGGGATGTCGCTCGGGTACCAGATCGGGTCGATCTTCTCGGTGGGGCTGACGCCGCTGCTGGCCGCGGTGTTCGTGCAGCTCGGGGGTGGCTCGCCGTGGATCCTGTGCGGGTACCTCGGGGTGTACGCGGTGCTGACGATCGTGGCGGCGGTGTTCGCGGTGGATCCGCGGGCGGTGGCGCGGCGGGAGGCGCGGGCGGGCGCGGGCGCGGGCGCGGGCGCGGGCGCGGGGGGCTGACGTTTCGCGCTGAGCGACAGTTCTGGCCTTCCGGAGGCCGTG
>NZ_QKTD01000034.1:0-5455 GCF_003234695.1 Curtobacterium sp. MCLR17_042 | reverse complement strand
TACGTTAAGTCCGGCGGCGTCCTACTCTCCCACAAGGTCCCCCTTGCAGTACCATCGGCGCTGAGAGGCTTAGCTTCCGGGTTCGGAATGTGACCGGGCGTTTCCCTCTCGCTATGACCACCGGAACACCTTCGACCATAATCTGGTCTCAAAGCTGTCCCGACTACTGCCCTCCGTGAAGAGGGCAGAGCGGTGTATTCAGTTTCGATTCCCGATCGTCTGTCGGGAACCACAAAGTGGACGCGAGCCCGTGCAACAAGTGCACGGAAATCAGTGTGTTATCAAGTCTTCGGCTTATTAGTACCGGTCAGCTCCACGGGTCGTTAGTCCCCGCTTCCACATCCGGCCTATCAACCCAGTAGTCTGCTGGGAGCCTCTCACACTCAAGGTGCATGGAAATCTCATCTCGAAGACGGCTTCCCGCTTAGATGCTTTCAGCGGTTATCCGGTCCGAACGTAGCTAATCAGCGGTGCCCTTGGCAGAACAACTGACACACCAGAGGTTCGTCCATCCCGGTCCTCTCGTACTAGGGATAGATCTTCTCAAATTTCCAACGCGCGCAGCGGATAGGGACCGAACTGTCTCACGACGTTCTAAACCCAGCTCGCGTACCGCTTTAATGGGCGAACAGCCCAACCCTTGGGACCTACTCCAGCCCCAGGATGCGACGAGCCGACATCGAGGTGCCAAACCATGCCGTCGATATGGACTCTTGGGCAAGATCAGCCTGTTATCCCCGAGGTACCTTTTATCCGTTGAGCGACAGCGCTTCCACAAGCCACTGCCGGATCACTAGTCCCGACTTTCGTCCCTGCTCGACCTGTCAGTCTCACAGTCAAGCTCCCTTGTGCACTTACACTCGCCACCTGATTGCCAACCAGGTTGAGGGAACCTTTGGGCGCCTCCGTTACTCTTTGGGAGGCAACCGCCCCAGTTAAACTACCCATCAGGCACTGTCCATGAACCCGATCAGGGTCCTACGTTAGACATCCAAAGTGACCAGAGTGGTATTTCAACAATGACTCCACGAACACTAGCGTGCCCGCTTCACAGTCTCCCACCTATCCTACACAAGCCACTCCGAACACCAATACCAAACTGTAGTAAAGGTCACGGGGTCTTTCCGTCCTGCTGCGCGTAACGAGCATCTTTACTCGTAGTGCAATTTCGCCGAGTTCGCGGTTGAGACAGCTGGGAAGTCGTTACGCCATTCGTGCAGGTCGGAACTTACCCGACAAGGAATTTCGCTACCTTAGGATGGTTATAGTTACCACCGCCGTTTACTGGGGCTTAAATTCAGAGCTTCGCCCAAAGGCTAACCCTTCCTCTTAACCTTCCAGCACCGGGCAGGCGTCAGTCCGTATACATCGTCTTGCGACTTCGCACGGACCTGTGTTTTTAGTAAACAGTCGCTTCCCACTGGTCTCTGCGGCCTTCAACGCTCACGGAGTAAATCCGGTCACGTGTCCGGCCCCCCTTCTCCCGAAGTTACGGGGGCATTTTGCCGAGTTCCTTAACCACGATTCTCTCGATCTCCTTGGTATTCTCTACCTGACCACCTGAGTCGGTTTCGGGTACGGGCGGCTGCAACCTCGCGTCGATGCTTTTCTCGGCAGCATAGGATCACTGATTTCCCCTTACGGGTACGCGTCGGATCTCAGGCGTACAGACGACGGATTTGCCTATCGTCAGCCCTACATCCTTACACCAGGTTCACCTTACGGATACCATCGCCTGGCTCAGCTACCTTCCTGCGTCACACCTGTTCATACGCTAACCGCACCAGCATGGGGTCGAGCGTTAGACCGGCCACCATCACCCCGAAGGGATCCGGTTGTACCGGGTTAGGACTCTTAGCACCACTGGATTAGCTTGGGCGGTTGTTCGCCGGTACGGGAATATCAACCCGTTGTCCATCGACTACGCCTGTCGGCCTCGCCTTAGGTCCCGACTTACCCAGGGCGGATTAACCTGGCCCTGGAACCCTTGGTCTTTCGGAGGACGGGTTTCTCACCCGTCTTTCGCTACTCATGCCTGCATTCTCACTCGTGTAGCGTCCACGGCTGGATCACTCCGCCGCTTCACTCGCCACACGACGCTCTCCTACCACTCCGCACGACTGAACCACGAAGGCTTGTCTATAGTGCGAAATCTACAACTTCGGTGGTGTGCTTGAGCCCCGTTACATTGTCGGCGCGGAATCACTTGACCAGTGAGCTATTACGCACTCTTTCAAGGGTGGCTGCTTCTAAGCCAACCTCCTGGTTGTCTGTGCAACTCCACATCCTTTCCCACTTAGCACACGCTTAGGGACCTTAGTTGGTAGTCTGGGTTGTTTCCCTCTCGACGATGAAGCTTATCCCCCACCGTCTCACTGCTGCGCTCTCACTCACCGGCATTCGGAGTTTGGCTGACGTCAGTAACCTGTTGAGGCCCATCGGCCATCCAGTAGCTCTACCTCCGGCGAGAAACACGCAACGCTGCACCTAAATGCATTTCGGAGAGAACCAGCTATCACGAAGTTTGATTGGCCTTTCACCCCTATCCACAGCTCATCCCCTCCATTTTCAACTGAAGTGGGTTCGGTCCTCCACGACGTCTTACCGTCGCTTCAACCTGGCCATGGATAGATCACTTCGCTTCGGGTCTAGAACATGCGACTCAAACGCCCTATTCAGACTCGCTTTCGCTACGGCTGCCCCTCACGGGTTAACCTCGCCACATATCACTAACTCGCAGGCTCATTCTTCAAAAGGCACGCCGTCACCCCTACTAAGGAGGCTCCGACGGTTTGTAAGCAAACGGTTTCAGGTACTATTTCACTCCCCTCCCGGGGTACTTTTCACCTTTCCCTCACGGTACTTGTCCGCTATCGGTCATCTGGGAGTATTTAGGCTTATCAGGTGGTCCTGACAGATTCACACGGGATTTCTCGGGCCCCGTGCTACTTGGGATACACATCCGGCCATAACACCATTTCGTCTACGGGGCTGGCACCCACTACGGCCCGGCTTTCAAACCGGTTCGACTATGATGCGCTGTAACCGTCCCAGTCCGGCAGAACTGAGTGACGTGTCCCACAACCCCGACCATGCAACGCCCGCCGGCTATCACACATGATCGGTTTAGCCTCATCCGCTTTCGCTCGCCACTACTCACGGAATCACATGTTGTTTTCTCTTCCTGTGGGTACTGAGATGTTTCACTTCCCCACGTTCCCTCTACCCGCCCTATATATTCAGGCGGGAGTCACCAGGTCGCAAAACGCCTGGCGGGGTTTCCCCATTCGGAAATCCTCGGATCGAGGCTCGATTATCAGCTCCCCGAGGCTTATCGCAGATTTCTACGTCCTTCATCGGCTCCAGATGCCAAGGCATCCACCGTTTGCTCTTAGAAACTTGACCACAAAGATTAAAATTGCGATCCAACGTCACCAATCAACAGCCCGAAGGCTGATCATGGATGACGCGAATCAAAGATGCTCGCGTCCACTGTGTAGTTCTCAACATACGATCGGCACCAGCACTCCCCCACCACAACGGTAGGTTCACCCTGGCCCGACGAAGGACCCGTAGGCCCAACCCCCACCACCACTCACGTGACAGTAGGAAGCCTGGTCCCTCAGGACCCAACAACGTGCACCAGCCAGCAGCTCCACCCTCGACCCGTCCCAACCCTGCAAGCAGAGCGTACTGAGGTCGGAAGCATCACTCCCAACTGCACTGTCAATGTTCCACCCATGAGCTACCCGTCGGACACGTTCGGTCCGAAACAGGCGCCTGGACCAGCAACCAACCACCCCTAATGGGCGACCAGCACTGACCAGATGCTCCTTAGAAAGGAGGTGATCCAGCCGCACCTTCCGGTACGGCTACCTTGTTACGACTTAGTCCTAATCACCGATCCCACCTTCGACGGCTCCTTCCACAAGGGTTAGGCCACCGGCTTCGGGTGTTACCGACTTTCATGACTTGACGGGCGGTGTGTACAAGGCCCGGGAACGTATTCACCGCAGCGTTGCTGATCTGCGATTACTAGCGACTCCGACTTCATGAGGTCGAGTTGCAGACCTCAATCCGAACTGAGACCGGCTTTTTGGGATTCGCTCCACCTTACGGTATCGCAGCCCTTTGTACCGGCCATTGTAGCATGCGTGAAGCCCAAGACATAAGGGGCATGATGATTTGACGTCATCCCCACCTTCCTCCGAGTTGACCCCGGCAGTCTCCTATGAGTCCCCGGCATAACCCGCTGGCAACATAGAACGAGGGTTGCGCTCGTTGCGGGACTTAACCCAACATCTCACGACACGAGCTGACGACAACCATGCACCACCTGTACACCGACCACAAGGGGGCGACCATCTCTGGCCGTTTCCGGTGTATGTCAAGCCTTGGTAAGGTTCTTCGCGTTGCATCGAATTAATCCGCATGCTCCGCCGCTTGTGCGGGCCCCCGTCAATTCCTTTGAGTTTTAGCCTTGCGGCCGTACTCCCCAGGCGGGGCGCTTAATGCGTTAGCTACGACACAGAAACCGTGGAAAGGTCCCTACATCTAGCGCCCAACGTTTACGGCATGGACTACCAGGGTATCTAATCCTGTTCGCTCCCCATGCTTTCGCTCCTCAGCGTCAGTTACGGCCCAGAGATCTGCCTTCGCCATCGGTGTTCCTCCTGATATCTGCGCATTCCACCGCTACACCAGGAATTCCAATCTCCCCTACCGCACTCTAGTCTGCCCGTACCCACTGCAAGCCCGAGGTTGAGCCTCGGGATTTCACAGCAGACGCGACAAACCGCCTACGAGCTCTTTACGCCCAATAATTCCGGACAACGCTTGCACCCTACGTATTACCGCGGCTGCTGGCACGTAGTTAGCCGGTGCTTTTTCTGCAGGTACCGTCACTTTCGCTTCTTCCCTACTAAAAGAGGTTTACAACCCGAAGGCCGTCATCCCTCACGCGGCGTTGCTGCATCAGGCTTTCGCCCATTGTGCAATATTCCCCACTGCTGCCTCCCGTAGGAGTCTGGGCCGTGTCTCAGTCCCAGTGTGGCCGGTCACCCTCTCAGGCCGGCTACCCGTCGTCGCCTTGGTGAGCCATTACCTCACCAACAAGCTGATAGGCCGCGAGTCCATCCCCAACCAAAAAATCTTTCCACCACCAGACCATGCGGCCAGTGATCATATCCAGTATTAGACGTCGTTTCCAACGCTTATCCCAGAGTCAGGGGCAGGTTACTCACGTGTTACTCACCCGTTCGCCACTAATCCACCCAGCAAGCTGGGCATCATCGTTCGACTTGCATGTGTTAAGCACGCCGCCAGCGTTCGTCCTGAGCCAGGATCAAACTCTCCGTAAAAAAATACAGACCCAACACCCGAAGGCATCAGACCGAGTTGATTCTGACTGTTGACTGTCTACTGACAATCTTCAATCCAAAAGGAATTGCTTCAT
>NZ_QKTD01000033.1:0-7001 GCF_003234695.1 Curtobacterium sp. MCLR17_042 | reverse complement strand
GGCCTGGAGGCACGGTGCCAGGCCGCCACGGGCCTCCCGTCCGCACCGTGGCGGCTTACGCGGACGAGCAGGAACAACGATGTCGACGTCGTACGACTGCGACGATGTCGCTCGGGACGCACCGTTCGAGCCGCGCGCGCCCCAGGAACGCGGGGCGGGTCCGCGACGCCGCCACGGTGCGGACGGGAGGCCCGTGGCGGCCTGGCACCGTGCCTCCAGGCCGTACCGTGCCCGGTTCCGCACCCCGTGCCCGGCTCCGCACCGTGCGCTGCGCGCACGAACGACTCCGTCGCTGTCGGACGACAGCGACGGAGTCGTTCCGCGTCGGTCAGCGCGCGGCGGCCGCCGGCTCCCGCACGTCGGCGCGCCGCGCCCACTCCGCGGCGAGCAGCTCGTAGGAGCGCACCCGGGCGTCGTGGTCGTGCGCGATCGTCGTGACGAGCAACTCGTCCGCTCCCGTGACCCGCCGGAGCGTCTCGAGCCGGTCCGCGACGTGTGCCGGGTCGCCGACGAACCTCGTCGCGAGCCGGTCCGCCACCGACGCCTCGGCCTCAGCGGGGAACCGCAGCTCCCGAGCCTGGTCCGGGGTGGGGTACTCGATCGCCCCGACGCCGGAGCGGATCGAGTGCACCCACTGGGCGTACCCGAGCCCGAGCTGGTCCGCCTCGGCCGCGGTCGGCGCCACGAGCACGTCGGCCGACACGATGACGTGCGGCGCGTCGAGCACGCCCGGGCGGAACGCGTCGCGGTAGGCCTGCACCGACGCCAGGACCGTGCCCGGGGACGTGTGGTAGTTCGCGCCGTAGGGCAGGCCGAGCGCGCCGGCGATCCGGGCGCTCTCGCCGCCGGTGGATCCGTGGATCCACAGCTCGACGGCGGCACCCGCGGCCGGTGGGGCCTCGATCACCGCGCCGTCCCGCGACCACGTGCCCGCGAACAAGCCGCGGATCAGGTCGAGTTCGCCCGCGAACCGGTCGACGTCGCCCGGCACCCGGCCGAGCAGCTCCCCCTGCAGGGCGAACCGGCTGCCCGGCGCGATGCGGAACTCGAACGGCGCGGGGACGAGCAGGCCGTCGATGACCTGGTCGGTCCGCGGGGCGAGCGACGGCGGCTTCGGGGTGCCCGGTGCTGGTGCTCCTGAGCGGCCGAGCCCGAGGTCGATCCGCGGACCGTACAGCGCGGCGAGCGTGCCGAAGGTCTCGGCGATCTGCAGCCCCCGGGTGTTGCCGACCAGGGTCGCGGCGCTGCCGACCCGGATGGTCGAGGTTGCTGCGGCGACCGCACCGATGACGACGGTCGGCGCACTTCCGGCGACACCGGGGTTGAGGTGGTGCTCGGCGAGCCAGTAGCGGGCGTACCCGGCACGTTCCGCGGCGACGGCCAGGTCGACCGTGTTCGCCAGGGCCCGGGCCGGGGTCGACCCGCTGCTCACCGGGACGAGGTCGAGGACGGAGAGCGGGACTCGGCTCATGCGAGCACCCGCTGCCGGTCGAGGACCCGTCCGGGCAGGTCGAGCGTCTGCCGGAGCGTGGCGCCCTCGTCGTACGACTGCCGGTACACGCCGCGCTCCTGCAGCAGCGGGACGACCCGGTCGACGAACTCGTCGAGCCCGTAGGGGTTGGTGTGCGGCACGACCACGAAGCCGTCGGTGGCGCGCTCCTGCACGTACCGGTCGATCTCGGCGGCGATGTGTGCGGGCGTCCCGACGAAGCCGCCGCGGGTCGAGACCCGGATGACCAGGTCACGGATCGACAGGTGTTCAGCCGCGGCGAGGTCGCGCCACGACTGCACCAGTGCGGGCACGTCGCGGGTGTGGCGGACGCGGCCACGGGTGATGTCAGCGCCCTCGAGGTCCGGTTCGATCGAGGGCAACGGCCCGTCGACGTCGTACGACGACAGGTCACGGTTCCACACCTGTTCGAGGAACGCGATCGCCGTCGCCGGGCTGACCTGGGCACGGCGGATCGCCCGGGAACGTTCCTCGGCCTCGTCCGCCGTGTCGCCGAGCACGAAGGTCGCGCCGGGCAGGATCAGCAGCTCGTCCTTCGACCGGCCGACCCGTTCGAGTCGCTCGGTCACGTCGCGGTAGAACGCCTGCGCGTCGTCGAACTCGGTGTGCAGCGAGAAGACCACCTCGGCGTGCCCGGCGGCGAGGTCGCGGCCCTCGTCGGAGTCGCCGGCCTGCACGATCACCGGGTGTCGCTGGGGGCTGCGCGGGACCGGGAACGTGCCGGTCACGTCGAACTGCGGGCCGTGGTGGTCGACGTCGTGGATGCGGGAGCGGTCGGCGAAGGCCCCGGCGCCCAGGGTCCCGGCGGCGCCCGCTCCGTTCGCCACGATCGCGTCCGACTCCCACGAGTCCCAGAGCTCGCGTGACAGCTCCACGAACTCCGCTGCCCGCGTGTACCGGTCGGCGTGGTCGAGGAACCCGCCGCGGCGGAAGTTCGCGCCGTGGAACGCGTCCGAGCTCGTCACGACGTTCCAGCCGGCGCGGCCGTCGGTCAGGTGGTCGAGCGTGGCGAGCTGCTTCGCGAGTTCGACGGGCTCGTTGAAGGTGGTCTGCAGGGTCCCGACCAGGCCGATGTGGTCGGTGACCCCGGCAAGCGCGGCGAGGATCGCGAGCGTGTTCGGGCGCCCGACGACGTCGAGGTCGTGGATGCGTCCCTTCTGCTCGCGCAGCCGCAGCCCCTCGGCGAGGAACAGGAAGTCGAAGTACCCCCGCTCGGCGTTCCGGGCGAAGTGCTCGAACGACGAGAACGCGATCTGGCTCTCGGCGCGGTCGTCGCTCCAGACCGTGGTGTTGTTGACGCCCGGGAAGTGGGCGGCGAGGTGGACCTGACGCTTGGCGCTCATGCTGAGACCCCCGAGGAGACGGAACCGGAACCGACACCGGCACCGGTGACGGCAGGACGCGCATACCGGCTGACCGCCGGCGCGAGGCCGAGCCGCGTGCGCAGGTCGGCGGTGGGACGGGACGCCACGTCGGCGCGGAGCCCCGCGGTGACGAGCGCCGGGACGAGCTGCCGCGCGATGGCGGTCGAGTCGATCGGGATGCGCAGCGGACGGAGCCGCACGCCGGCGTACCCGAGGGCCCGCAGGTCCGCGATCCGGGTCACCAGGTCCGGCACCGTCGTCGCGATGACGGACGTGTCCGACCCCGAGCCGACGGCGTACGGGGCGCCCGCTGCCGCGTCGAGCGCGGCGAGCTCGTCGGCGGCGGCTGCCGGCGACGACCCGATGAGCACCGCGAGGTCCGCGAGGACCGGACGACGGAGGTCGGACCCGGCCGCCTGCTCGGCGTCACGGACGAGTGCCAGCGTGTCCCGCGCCTCCCGGCCGTCGAAGCCGGGCGTGACCAGCACGACGTCCGCGGCGTCCACCGCGAACGCCGCCGCGTCGGCGCGGTGCGCGAGCGCGAACACCGGCGGGCGCCCCTGCGGCGACCGCGGCACGATCGACGCGCCGTGCACCGAGACGAACGAGCCGGAGAACGCCGCGTTGTGGATGCGGTCGCGGTCGATGAAACGGCCGGTCGTGACGTCGCGGATGATGGCGTCGTCGTCCCAGCTGTCCCAGAGGCGGGAGACGACCTCGGCGGCCTCGCGGGCCTCGTCGAACAGCGTGGCGGCGTCGTCGCCGCCGGGCCGGCGGCCGAACAGCGCGGCCTCGCGGGTCGTCGGGCTCACCTGGATCCGCCATCCGGCCCGCCCCAGCGAGACGTGGTCGAGGGTCTGGAGGCCCGTGGCGACGTGGAACGGTTCGGTGTGCGTGACCGAGACGGTCGGCACCAGACCGATCGCGCGGGTCGCGGGGGCGACCGCGCTCGCGACCAGGAGGGCATCGAGGCGGCCGACGACGGTCGACGTGTCGAGGTCGCCGTCGGGGTCGGTGGGGCCGGCGGTGAACGAGTCCTCGAGGGTGACGGCGTCGACGCCGAGCCGGTCCTGCTCGACGACGACGTCCCGCCAGTGCCGGAGGCTCGTGAGCCGGTGCGCTGCCGAGCCGGCGGCGCGCCAGGCGGCGGGGTGCCAGCCGGCGCCCTGCAGCGCGGTGACGAGGGTGATGCGGTCGGGCACGGTCATGGGGCGACGCTAGGACGGTTCGGGCGGGCGGCGAAGCGGTGTTGCGGAACGTGACCGACGGTGTCGCCGTGTGACGCGCGGCGGGGGGCGTCGCGGGCGGCGGGGCGTCGCTCGGTGCGAGGTTGTCCACTCCGTGCGTCGGAGTAGACCGGGCACGGAGTGGACAACCTCGCACCAGACGGGGCCGGTGCGCACCTCGCACCGTGCGAGGATCGCCGGATGGTCTCGTCGTTCCTGACCCACGCTGAAGTGGTCGTCGACCCCGCGGTGCCGATCGAGTCGTGGGGGCTGTCGTCCGAGGGTCGCGTCCGGGCCGCCGCCGCACACCGGCTCGCGTGGACACCGGGTTCCCGGCGGATCGTCTCGAGCACCGAGCGCAAGGCCGTCGAGACCGCCGACCTGCTCGCCGGTGCCGTCCGGCTGTCGGTCGAGCACGACCCGCTGCTGGGCGAGATCGACCGGAGCGCGACCGGCTACCTGCCGCCGTCCGAGTTCGAGGCCGTCGTCGACGCGTTCTTCGCCGAGCCCGAGCAGTCGGTCCGCGGCTGGGAGCGAGCGGTCGACGCCCAGGAGCGCATCGTCGCGGCCGTCCGCCGGCACTCCGCCGCCGGCAACGTCACGATCGTCTCGCACGGTGCGGTCGGCGCGCTGCTCCTGGCCCACCTGCGCGGCGTCCCGATCACGCGCGCGCTCGACCAGCCCGGCATGGGCAGCGTCTTCCGCTTCGACGCGCCCGCCTGGCGGGCGACCAGCGGCTGGAGACGCGTCCCCGCGACCTGACGGGAGGCGCGGGGCGGGGCCGCCACGGGCCTCCCGTCCGCCGCCTGCGCGGCCCGACCGCCCCGCTCGTCAGACCACGCGCGTCGCGCCCGTCACGGGGCCGGGGGCGGCGTCCTCGTCGTCGGCGTCGTGCAGGGTCCGCTCGGCCTGCCCGAGCAGGTGGTGCACGGCGAGGCCGATCGAGCGGGCACCGACGACCGCGACGAGGACGCTCAGCAGCGCCAGCAACGCGGTGGTGGGGATCCAGGCGGACGGCAGCGCGAGTGCCCGGAACCACTCCACCGCGGCGGTGGCGACCGCGGCGGCCGGGAACACGAACGACCAGAACCCGAGCGAGAACGCCAGGCGGACGTACCGCGGCAGCAGGGCCAGCTGCACGAGCACCATCAGGACCCCGAGCCCCGCGATGGCCTGCACGGGCAGGGTCACAGCGCCGTCGGTGAGGGCGAACACCGAAAGGGTGGCGACCGCCGGCGGCGCGACCAGGATCGCCATCGTCGGCACGAGCGGCCCCGGCAGCGCCGGCCGGAACGCCAGCCGGATGAGCAGCAGGCCGGTCATGACGCCCCAGAAGAACACGCCGACACCGAGGGCCGGCCAGGACAGCCAGCCGACGCCGACCTCGTGCGTGGCGACCGAGGCGACCAGGGCCGCGGCGACGGTCGGCAGCAGGTAGCCGCCGTGCACGGACTCCAGGGCGAGCCGGCCCTCGAACCAGGTGCTCAGCAGCCAGGCGGCGAACCCGGCCGCGGTGGCCACGGCGGCGAGCACGACGACCTGCCCGGCGACGGGGGCGAACCGCGCGAGGTCGACGCCGAGCAGCATCGCGGTCGCGGGCACGAGCGCGGCGATCGGCCCCTGCGCCGGGTGGCGGAGCTGGTCGACGAGCCGTTCGCTGACGCGTGCGCCCCGGACGGCGTGCGCACCGAGCAGCCACACCCACGCGACGGCCGCGATCGCCCAGAACACCTGCGGCACCACGGTGGGCAGGTGCAGCACGGGGGCGGCGTACGACCACGTCTCGGCGAAGCCGGCGAGGCCGAACGGGACGGCGAGGGTGTTGAGCGGGATGCGGGAGGTGGGTCGTGGCATGGCTCCCCCATTGTCCTGGACCGGTCGGCTGCGTCGGTGCGCGGCCGCGGGCCGTGTGTGCTGGGCGCGGCGTGCGTGCTCCGCGGGCCGTGCGTGCTCCGCGGTCAGGCTGCGGGCAGCTGCTCGCCCGCCTCGATCGCCACGTCGAGCCGGTTCTCGGCGGGCGGCAGCGGGCAGGTCGCGTGCGGGGTGTAGGCGCACGGCAGGTTCGTCGACCGGTTGAAGTCGATGCGGGTAGCACCGGCGGCATCCGGCGCGGCGATGTCGAGACTCCGGTTCGCCGCGTACGTCGTGACTCCGCTCGTGCGGTCGGTGAACAGCACGTGCAGACCGCCGCCGTGCCCGTTGAACGCCAGGAGCGACCGCGGCCCGTCGAGGTCGAACGTCAGGACGCCGGGGGCCTCGTACACGTGCAGCAGGCCGTCGACGACGCTGCCGACGGTGACCTCGCGCGGGGTGTCGAACGGCTCGAAGTGCGCGTCCACGACGAAGCGCTCAGCGGGAACGTACGCCGGGGTGCCGCGGTACTCGACGCGGGTCGGGTTCGACGGGTGCCGCGGGCGCAGCAGGTCACTGCCGCCGCGCCGGGCGATCTCGATCACCACGGTCTCGTCGCCGTCGCGCCACACCACGTTCGTGCTCGAGCGCTCCGGCAGTGGGCCGAACCGGTGCGTCCGGGTGACCGGCTGTCCGTCGACCTCGATCGTCTCGTCGTCGGCCAGTGCGACCACCGGGCCGTCCTCGTCCGTCGACCAGGTGCCCGGGGCGTCGTCGAACCGTTCCGGCGTGGCGGTGAGCCAACGGATGCTCGTGATCGCGAGGAATCCGTGCTCGCTCGCCCGGGCCTGCTCGTGGTCGTCGTGCCACGTGGCCCACGCTGCCGCGAAGGTCGGTGCCGTCGGGTTCGTCGTGGTGGTGTCGCTCGTCGGGGTCGTCGTGCTCATGGGTCGACCGTACGACTCGTGGCCCGGCGGCGCGACGATCGTGTCGCCGTGCGTCGGCGGGGTCCGACGCGGGCGGGGTGCGGGGCCTGTCTGTTATACACAT
>NZ_QKTD01000032.1:0-7187 GCF_003234695.1 Curtobacterium sp. MCLR17_042 | reverse complement strand
TCGGCGCGGCTGCTGTGTGCGCGCCGAACACACCCTTGGTGGGGTGGAGAACCAGCGATGTGCGGCTGGTGAGCGCTCCGGGTGTTTCCCGGTCGTTGCAGGTGATTCGGCGTCGTCCGCCAGTCGGATTGGAACGATTTCTCCGGGCCTGCCACCCCTAGGCTCGGGTCATGCGGGGAACGACGATCCGACCGACCACGGAGGACGACTGGGAGTCCGTTCGGGCACTGCGGCTGGAGATGCTCCGGGACACCCCGAAGGCGTACGGGGAGCGGCTCGCTGACGCGGAGCGGCTGCAGGAGCGTGACTGGCGTCGACGCGGCCGCCGTGAGCACGACGTCGGCGGGACGACTCTCGCCGCGATCGGTGCCGACGGCCGGTGGCTCGGGACGATGGGGGTGTTCGTCCCCGGCCCCCGCGTCGGGCCGCTCCTGGTCGGCGTCTACGTCGCACCGTCGCACCGGGGTCGTTCCGCCGGTGTCGCCGATGCGCTGCTCGACGAGATCGAGGTGTGGGCGGCGGCGCACGGATCGGCCCTTCGGCTGCACGTGCACGAGGGGAACACCCGCGCGCAGGCCTTCTACGCCCGACGTGGCTACGAGCCGACAGGTGCGACCGAGGCGTACGTCCTCGATCCGAGCGAACTCGAGCTCGAGATGATCCGGCAGCTGCGGGGATCGCTGTGACCGGCGGGACGGCCAGGGCCGCGGGGTCCGCCGTGCGGTGGCTGCTGTCCGACGTGGGCGGCGTCCTCGAACTCGTGGACGACGCCGCCTGGCCCGGACGCTTCCGGGCGCGGTGGGCCGAGCGGCTCGGGATGACGACGGACGACTTCTCCGCACGCCTCGCTGCGGCCGACCTGCCCGACGCCTCCCGTCAGACCGGCGTCGTCGACCGGTACTGGGGTGCGATCGGTACGGCGCTCGTGCTGGGGGCCGACCAGCTCGCCGTCATGCGGGCCGACTTCTGGGATGCGTACTGCGGAACCCTGAACGAACCGCTGTACGACTTCCTCGCCGGGCTCCGGGGCGCGATCGGCCTGGCGATCCTGTCGAACTCGGGCGACGGTGCCCGAGAGGAAGAGGAGCGGCGCTTCCGGTTCTCGGCGGTGTTCGACCCGATCTGCTACTCCCACGAGATCGGCGTGAACAAGCCCGATCCCGAGGCGTTCCGGATCACGCTCGAGCGCCTCGGGGCGGATCCGGAGGAGGTGTTCTTCGTGGATGACGTGCCCGAGAACATCGAGGCCGCACGTGCGCTCGGCATCGGGGCGCACCTGCACGTCGACACCGACGAGACGATCCGGGTGCTCGATGCGGTCGTGCGGGGGAGCGGCCGGCAGTGACCGTCGGCATCGTGTTCTTCGACGTCGACGGAACCCTCGTCAGCCCCGGTTCCAGCAGCAGTTTCCTTGCCGCCCGGTTCGGGCACCAGGACGCGCTCGACGACGCAGAATCCCGCTACGCCGACGGCGATCTCACCAACCAGCAGGTCAGTGAGGTCGACGCACTCGCGTGGCGTGGCACGTCCGTCGCGACGGTCGACCGGTGGCTCGACGACCTGCCGGTGTCGCCCGGAACCGAGACCGTCGTCGCGTGGTGCCGTGCCCACGACGTCGAACCCGTGCTCGCGTCGCTCGCGTGGCAACCCGTGACCCGTTCCCTCGCGCGGCGGTTCGGGTTCGTCCCGAACGGCGGGCCCCGAGTCGGCGAGCACGACGGCGTCCACGACGGCACCGTCGCCGAGCACTTCGACGAGTTCGACAAGCGGGACCGGGCGCTCGCGCTCGCTCGCGACCTCGGTGTGCCGATCGAACACTGCTGCGCCATCGGCGACAGCCGCTCGGACATCCCGCTCTTCGAGGCGCTCCCCAGTGCGTTGGCGCTCAACGCGGGTCCGGCGGCACGTGCGGCCGCGAGTGACGCGATCGACGCGATCGACGCGGACGACCTCTCGCGCATCATCCCCTGGCTCGACCGCTGGCTCCGGGAACTCGCCTGATCGATCGGCTCTGAGACGGATGCGGCATGATCGGTCCGTGCCTGATGTGAACCCGACCGCCGCGTACCGTGCCGCCCGCGACCAGCTCCTCGCCGCGGATTCTCCGGAAACGGCACGCGCCGGGTTCCGCTGGCCGGACGTCGGCGACACGTTCAACTGGGCCACCGACTGGTTCGACGTCATCGCGACCGACAACACCCGCACGGCGCTCTGGATCGTCGAGGAGGACGGTCGTGAGCAGCGGTTCAGCTACTCCGAGATGGCCGCACGGTCCGATCGGCTCGCCGCGCGCCTGCACGGCTTCGGCGTGCAGCAGGGCGACCACGTCCTCGTCATGCTCGGCAACCAGCTCGAGCTCTGGGAGACCATGCTCGCCGTGATCAAGCTCGGTGCGGTCATCCTGCCGACGTCGACCATGCTCGACACGGCCGACCTGCAGGACCGCGTCGACCGGGGCTCGGTGGCGCACGTCGTCACGAACCGGAGCGAGACGCACAAGTACGACGACGTCCGCGGGTCCTTCACACGAATCGTCATCGGCGGTCCCGCTGACGGGTGGACGGGGTACCCGAGCGACCTGGGCGAGCCCGCTCCCACCGACGAGGTCCGCCCCCACGTCGTCACCCGCATGACCGACCCGTGCCTGGTCTACTTCACGTCCGGCACGACGTCGAAGCCGAAGATGGTCGTGCACACCCAGACGTCGTACCCGGTCGGGCACCTCAGCACGATGTACTGGCTCGGCGTCCGACCCGGTGACGTGCACCTGACGATCAGCTCGCCCGGGTGGGGCAAGCACGCCTGGAGCTGCTTCTTCGCGCCGTGGATCGCGGAGGCAACCGTGTTCATCCACAACACCGCGCGCTTCGACCCGGCCTCACTCCTCGCGCAGCTCGAGCAGGCCGAGGTCAACACGTTCTGCGCGCCGCCGACCGCGTGGCGGATGATGCTGCAGTCCGACCTCGGCGTGAAGCCGCGCGCGCTCCGTGAGCTCATCTCGGCCGGCGAGCCGCTCAACCCCGAGGTCATCGGCCGGGTCGAGGCAGCGTGGGGGCTCACCATCCGCGACGGCTACGGGCAGACCGAGACCACCGCGATCATCGGCAACGCCCCGGGCGCCGCCGTGACGTCCGGCGCGATGGGCAAGCCGCTCCCCGGCGTGACCGTGACGCTGCTCGACCCCGTGACCGGCGAACCGGGCGACGAGGGTGAGGTCTGCCTCGACCTCACCGAGCGGCCCGTCAACCTGATGGCCGAGTACCTCGGTGACCCCGACCGCACCGCATCGTCGATGCGCGACGGCTTCTTCCACACCGGCGACATCGCCGTCCGCGACGCCGACGGCGAGCTGACCTTCATCGGCCGCACCGACGACGTGTTCAAGTCCTCGGACTACAAGGTGTCGCCGTTCGAGGTGGAGAGCGCCCTGCTGCGGCACCCGGCCGTGGCCGAGAGCGCGGTCGTCCCGGCACCCGACGACGCCCGTCTCAACGTCGTCAAGGCGTACGTCACGTTGGCCACCGGATGGGAGGCGTCGGCCGACACCGCCAGGCAGGTCCTGGAGTACGCACGCACGGCTCTCCCCGCCTACGCGCGCGTCCGTCGGGTCGAGTTCGCGGAGCTCCCGAAGACCATCTCCGGCAAGATCCGCCGCGTGGAGCTGCGGGAGCGCGAGGAGCAGTCGGTGAGCAACGGCACGCGCGCCGAGGGCGAGTGGCGCGACGACGAGTTCCCCGGCCTCCGTGCACCCCGTCCGCAGGCCGGGCCCGCTGCCGGCTGATCGGCTGACGGAGATCATCCATGGCCGTCGTACTGCGCCCGTGGTCGCTCGACGACGCGGCTGCGCTCTTCGTCGCCAGCCGGTCGAACCCGGACCTCGCGACACAGTTCCCGGACGTCGGACTCGATGACGAGGAGCAGGCCCGCGCGCACATCAGGAGCGCCCTGCGGTTCGACGAGCGGGCGAAGAACTGGGCGATCGTGGAAGACGGAGTCACGGTCGGGAACGTCGGGCTGTCGGCGATCGAGTTCCGGCACGCCACGGCCTGGGCGCATTACTGGCTGGCGTCCGATGCTCGCGGCCGCGGGCTCGCCACTCGTGCGTTGACGAGTGCGTCGACCTGGGCGTTCGACGCCGGGCTCTTCCGCCTCGAACTCGGACACCGCTCGAACAACCCCGCGTCGTGTCGAGTCGCCACGACCGCCGGGTTCCGCGCGGAGGGCGTCGAACGGCAGAAGCTCCGGTACGGCTCGGAGCGGTTCGACGTGGAGACGCACGCCCGGCTGGCGACCGATCCGGTGCCGGACCTGCCGGCGTTCGAGGTCTGGACGACGTCCTGACGGCTGCCCCGGTCAGTCCTAGGCTCGGCACGTGGAACTGATCAAGGACGTCTCGCGCGGCGACTGGTTGCTGGCCCGGGCCGGCTCGTTCGCCTCGTTCGGCGGTGTAGCGGGCACCGGGTTCGAGGCGTACGTCCGGATCCTGCACCCGCTCCGAGCGGATCGCGAAGACCGTACGACCGTGGACGAGTACGACGAGCACCCGGTCCTCGAATCGGCCGAGTGGCGCTGGGCCGACGTCGCCGAGCGCACCCGTCGGACGATCGACCCGCTCGTGTCGTGGCAGACGCTCAGCGGGCGGGACGACGAGTCGGACCTGCCTTTCGAGGACGGCTGGGTCGTCCATCCACCCGAAGAGGGTTGGTACGAGCCGTCGCAACTCGCCGCGCTCACCGGGCTCCTCGCCGACGCGACGTCGACGCCGGACGACCTGGTCGGGGCGATCTGGGACGGATGGGGCGACCTGAACGCGTCGACGTTGGGCTTCGGGTGGCAGGGGAGCGGCGAGCCGACGGCGGCCGAGCGCGCGGAGATGCAGGCGCACATGGCCCGGGCCCAGGCGCAGCACCGGCGGGAGCAGGCTGCGCTCCGGGAATCGCTCGCGGGTCCTCGCTTCCTGTGGCCGGCCCGCGAGTGCTTCCTGCTCTCCATGACCCTGCCGCAGCTCAGCGACCCGTCCTGGACGGACGACGCCCGCGTGGGCACGTACGTCGACGTCGGGCACACCCCGCAGATGCTCTGGCCTGAGGGGCACGAGTGGGTGCTCGCCACCGAGATCGACTGGGACTCGACGATCGTCGCCGGCTCACGGTCACTCATCGACGCGGTCCTCGCCGACGCCCGGTTCGAGGCGTACGAGGTCGACGAAGACGCTTCCCCGGGCTGATCAGACCGGCAGGGCCACCTCGGTGGTCACGCGCCGGACACTCCGGGTGGACGCGGCGACCACGGTGGCGACGACGATGACGACGGCGCAACCGATCAGGGTCGCGGGCGTGCCGACCGTGTGCGCCAGCGGTCCCACCAGGGCCTCGCCGAGCGGGACGGCGACGAACGACCCGACCATGTCGTACGAGTAGACCCGCGACAGCACGGCCCGGGGCACGTTCGACTGCAGCGCGTGGTCCCAGGCGATCGCGAACAGCTCGATGGCCACCCCGCCCAGGGCGAACGCGACGAGCAGGGTCGGCAGGGCCGGTGCGCCGGCGAGCGCCAGGACGGGGAGCGCGGTCACGGCCATCAGGGCGACGCCGATGCCGAGGGCGTGGCGTGGCCGCCACCGCAGCGCGATCAGCGCGCCGAGTGCCAGCCCGACGGTCTGCGCCGCGACGACGAGTCCCCAACCCGCCCTGCCGAACGAACCGTCCGCGACCACCGGACCCAGCACGGTCGTGGCACCGACGAAGGCGGCGTTGAGCACCGCGAACTGGGCGACCACCGTCCAGACCCAGCGTCGTCCCGAGAACTCGACCCATCCCTCCCGGATGTCCGCGATCACCGACGGGCGGTCGGCCGGTGCGACGGACGTGCGACGTGGCAGTCGGATCCGTGCGTACAGGGCTGCAGCGACGGCGAAGCCGGCGGCGTCCACCGCCAATCCCCACCCGGCGCCGACGAGCGCCACCATGCCGGCGCCGGAGGAGGCCCCGACGATGGTGCCGGCGTTGATGCTCAACCGGATCACGGCGTTCGCCGGACGGAGCAGTGCCTCGGGCACGGTCTCGGGGACCATGGCAGCGGTCGTCGGCAGGCTGACCGCGGCGACCGCACCGTTCAGGATGCTCAGGACGACGAGGAGCGGGACCGTCGCGGTGCCCGTCAGGACCAGCGCGGCGACGGCGCCCTGCGTCAGGGCAGCACCGAGCGACGTGGCGACGAGCACGACGTCACGGGGGAGACGGTCGGCGATGACCCCGCCGAACAGCAGGACCGCGACGTTCGCGACCGAGCGTGCGGCCACGACGAGGCCGAGGTCGACGGGCGAGCCGGTGAGGTCGAGGACGGCGAACGCCAACGCGATCGGGGCGACGGCGTTGCCGAGGATGCTCACCGTGCGGGCGGCGAGCAGCCAACGGAACGGCGCGTGCCGGAGGACGCCCGTGGTCGGCGTGCTCACGGTCGCCGCATCGGGAACATCGAGACGGTCATCGACACCGGAACGGTGCCCGGGGTGCGGGGGCGCTGCGCTGCGGCGTGGAGCAGGGCGGAGGCCTGGCCGACGTGGTGCACCACGCGACGCCACGTCTCGGGGCCGACCCACAGTTCGGCGTCGGTGGAGACGCCGGGCCCCGTGGTCCGCTGTCGCACGCGTCGCCGGAGCTCCTCGACCTGCGCCTCGACGTAGACGAGCTGGTCCTCGATCGAGACGTCCTCGGCGCCGCTGTCGGATCGGGCGTCGGGGTCGAACGCCTGCGACGACGACTCGTGCCGGTACCGCTTCGCCTCGCCGCCCCGGAGCCGGACGACCTCGACGACGGCGACCAGCCCGGCCCGTTCGAGGACGCGCAGGTGGTAGCTCGCGGTCGCCTGCGAGAGCCCGAGTTCCCGTGCGGCCTCGGCCGCGCTCATCGCGGAGCTCGTCACCAGCGACAGCAGGCGGAGCCGTATCGGGTGGGCGGTCGCCCGGAGGGACTGGAGGCTGGACATGCGCCCATCCTTCGTCCCCACACCCGGCACCGTCAAATGGCTCTTTGGGGGTCGTTCGGACCGATGTGCGCGCCGGCCTTTCGCGTCCAGCGACACCTCACGGGCCGCCGCGCGCGTGAACTGTCGCCCAGCGCGAAAAGCCGCGCGACGCCGATGCCCGCGCCCCAGCCAGCACCCCCCGCGTCACCCTGTGGGAGCAC
>NZ_QKTD01000031.1:0-10697 GCF_003234695.1 Curtobacterium sp. MCLR17_042 | reverse complement strand
ATAAGAGACAGCCCCCAACGCACGACGGCCCGCCCCGGCAGAACCGGAACGGGCCGAAGACGCGGAGCGAACCGCCAGCGTCAGTGCGCCGCGGCGGGGATGCTCCCGGTCGTGGCGGATCCGGCACGTGCGAGGCGCTCGACCCGCACCGACTGCCGGTTGATGAGCAGTCCGCCGGCCAGGGCGACGAGCACGAGCACGCCGGCCGAGATGCCGAACGCCACGTGGTACCCGTCGAGCGTCGCCTGGGCCTGCTGCAGCTTGGTCGGGGCGGCGGTCAGCCCGGACAGGCTGTTCGACACCACGTCGGCGAAGATCGTCGACAGCAGCGCCGTACCGATCGAGCCACCGATCTGCTGCATGGTGTTGACCGTCGCCGAGGCCACACCGGCGTCGGCCCGGGCGACCCCGGTCGTCGCGGTGTTCATCGCGGACGAGAAGATCGTGCCCATGCCGAGACCGATCACGATCAGCGCCGGCAGGACGGTGCCCGCGTAGGAGCTGTCCAGGTCGGTGCGGAGCAGCAGCAGGAGCCCGGTCGCGGCGACCAGGCCACCGGCGAAGATGAGCACCTTCGGCCCGACGCGTGGCAGCAGGCGGCCACCGATCTGCGTCGCCGAGATCATGATCGACAGCGGCATCGGCAGGAACGCGAGACCGGTCTGCAGCGAGCTGAACCCGAGGGTCTGCTCCAGGTAGTAGGTCAGGAACAGGAAGATGCCGAACATGCCGATCGCGACCAGGCCGATCGCGATGAACGAGCCGCCGCGGTCACGGTCGAGCACGACGCGCAGGGGCAGCAGCGGGTGGGCGACGCGGGTCTCGATGAACACGAACGCGGCGATCAGCACGACACCGCCGGCGAGCATGGCGATCGTGACGGGGGAGTCCCAGCCGTTCGTCTCGGCGTTTGAGAACCCGTAGACGACGCCGACCAGTCCGAGCGTGATGGTGATGACGCCGAGCACGTCGATGCGCGGACGCTCGACCTTCGGCGGCTTCTCCATGAAGACGAGGGCGCCGATCACGCCGAGCACGGCGAAGACGACGTTGACGTAGAGGCACCAGCGCCACGAGGCGTACTCGGTCAGCACGCCGCCGAGCAGCAGGCCGATGGCCGCACCCGAGCCGGCGATGGACCCGAAGATGCCGAACGCGCGACCGCGTTCCTTGGGGTCGCGGAACGTGGTGGTCAGCATGCCGAGTGCGGACGGGGCGAGCAGTGCGCCGAAGACACCCTGCAGCGCGCGGGCCGCGACGAGCAGACCGAACGAGTCGGCGAGGCCACCGAGCACCGAGGCGACGGCGAAGCCGACCAGCCCGATGATGAAGGTGTTCTTGCGGCCGAACAGGTCGCCGAGGCGACCGCCGAGCAGCAGCAGCGAACCGAAGGCCAGCGAGTACGCGGTGACGATCCACTGTCGCTGGTCGGTGCCGAAGTCCAGGTCGGCCTGGGCCGAGGGCAGGGCGATGTTCACGATGGTCGCGTCGAGCACGACCATCAGCTGTGCGAGGGCGATGACCGCCAGGGCGATCCAGCGGTGGTTGCTCTTGGCGGGGGTGGTGCCCGGAGTCGTGGGTGCTGTCCCGGTGGGGGTCGGCACGGTGTGTTCTGCCGTCACGGCAGCCTCCTTCGAGAAGGTTGGAGGGTGGGGTGGAGGTGCGCGCCGTCGGGCACTCCCGAGATGTGGTGGTGACGAAACCGGATGCGATGCATCCGTTTGTGGTCAGTGTAGACCGAAACGGAAGGAGGGCATCCACTTGTTCCCAGAAAGTGCAACTACGGTCGGATCGTGAGCACCACCGAGTCCGCGTCCGACCTCGAGCGACCGCTGCGCGCCGACGCAGCGCGCAACCGCGAGCTGATCCTGCAGACGGCACGCAAGTGCTTCGCGGAGCGCGGGCTCTCCGTCACGTTGAACGACATCGCGCACGAGGCCGGCGTCGGGGTCGGCACCGTCTACCGCCGGTTCGCCGACAAGGACTCCCTGATCGAGGCGCTGCTCGCCACCAAGTTCGAGGCCATGAACGACGCCGCAGCGCGCGCCGCGGACGTGTCCGACCCGCGCGAGGCGCTCCGGGTGTACCTGATGGGCGTCTTCGCGTTCCGTGCGCGCGACCGCGCCCTCGCCGACGCCATCGTCCGTGCCGGCAAGGCCCGACCGTCCATCGTGCAGGAGCGCGACCGGCTCGAACGCCAGGTCGCCGCGATCATCGGCCGTGCCGAGACCGCCGGCGTCGTCCGGCCCGGCTTCGACTACCGGGACCTGCCGATGCTCACCGCGATGGTCGGTGCGGTCGCCGACGCCACCCGCGAGCACGACCCGGACGCCTGGCGCCGCTACGCGGAACTCCTGATCCAGGGCGTCCTGCCGGGCACGGACGACAGCGCGCCGATGCTCGGCGACCCGCTGGACCGCGAGTCGATCGAGCGCGCGCTGCACGCGCAGTCCTGACCACGGACGCAGGGGAGGCCCGTGGCGGCGCCGCCACGGGCCTCCAGTCCGGCGGTGGTCGCCACCAGAGCGCCCAGCGCGACGAGCGCGACCGGACCGGCCGGACCTGTCAGGCCGGCTACAGCCAGCTGGGGATCCAGTAGTGCGACCGGACGAAGTCCCACGGCACCTGCATCGCCGTCCACATCGGGTACCAGTAGACCGAGGCGAGCACGACGACGCCCAGGTACACGCCGACCCACAGGATCGCCCGCGACCTGCGGGACCGTTCGTCGCTCCGCCTGCCGAGCACCAACCCGATCGCGGCGGCCAGCGCCATCACCATGTAGGGCTCGAAGGCGATCGTGTAGAACTGGAACACCGTCCGGTCGACGTACATCAGCCAGGGCAGGTACCCCGCCGCGACGCCGAGCAGGACGAAGCCGTACTCCCACTTCCGGCGCAGGACCCAGAGCACGAGCAGCGCCACCGTCGCGATGACCGAGGCGTACCAGATGAACGGGTTTGCGATACCGGTGATCGCCTCGCCGCAGCGGTTCGCCCAGCAGCCGTCCTGCCCGGCGTCCGTGCCGACGTAGAACATCGACGTGGGGCGCTGCATCACGAGCCAGAGCAGCGGGTTCGCCTGGTACGAGTGCGGGGTGTGCAGCCCGATGTTGAAGGCGTAGATCTCCGACTGGTAGTGCCACCAGTTCTGCAGGCTGTCCGGCACCCAGGCGAGCAGCCCGGTCCAGCGGTCGCCGCCCGAGGACAGCCAGTTGCGGTCCCAGCCGTCCTTCGACACGAACCAGCCGGTCCACGACACCACGTAGGTCACCGCGGCGATCGGCACGGTCAGCAGGAACGACACCGGTGCCTGCTGCAGCAGCGCGCTCGACGACCAGAACTCGACCCCGGCACGGCGGCGCATCATCATGTCGCTCAGCACGGAGTACACCGCGAAGAACGCCAGGAAGTACATCCCCGACCACTTCGTCGCCGCCGCCAGCCCGAGTGCCAGGCCCATCGCGAACAACCACGGGCGCCACCAGAACACCGGCCCCCACAGGGTGGTCCGGCCCGCGGCGGCGCGGGCGGCGACCCACTCGTCGAGCCGCCGTTGACCCTGCCGACGGTCGAGCAGCAACGCCCCGAACCCGAGGATGACGAAGAAGGTCAGGATGCCGTCGAGGAGCGTCACCCGCGACATCACGATCGCCTGCCCGTCGATCGCGAGCAGGAAGCCGGCGAGCGTGCCGATCATCGTCGAACGGAACAGCGACCGGGCGATCACCGCGGTGAGGAACACCGTCGCGATGCCGAGCACGGCCACCGTGAAGCGCCAGCCGAACGAGTTGTCCGCCCCGAACAGCAGCATCCCGAGGCCGATGAGGTACTTGCCGAGCGGCGGGTGCGCGATGAACTCCGCGGCACTCGTGAAGACGTCCGTCTCACCGCGGACGAACCGGTCGTCGGTCGTCGGGGCGCCGTCCCCGCTCGGGTTCGCGGGCCAGGTGCCCTCGTACCCGAGGTGCACGATCGACCAGCCGTCCTTGACGTAGTACGTCTCGTCGAACACGAGCGAGTGCGGGGTGCCGAGGTTCACCAGCCGCAGCACGGCGGCGAGGAGTGTCACCGCGAGCGGACCCGTCCACCGCCACACGGCGACCCGCTGCGACGTGGAGAGCACCCGCCCCCACCAGTCGTCCAGGCGCGAGCCGACCGGCCCGTCGGGCACGGCCGTGCGGTCGTCGGTCAGCTCGCTGGTCATCGCTGAGCATCCTACGGATCGACCACATGTCCCCGCTGCGACGGGGCTGCTCGCGCCGACGCAGCCGCCCCGCGGCCGCCCCGGGGCCGCGCTGGCGTCGCGGTGCGGGGACAATGGGTACGTGATCGTCCTCGCAGCAACGCCCATCGGCAACCTCGGGGACGCCTCGCGCCGTCTCGTCGAGACCCTCTCCAACGCCACGGTCGTCGCGGCGGAGGACACCAGGACCGCCATCCACCTGATGCGTGCCCTGGGCATCGAGAACCGTCCGCGGCTCATCGCCCTGCACGAGCACAACGAGCGGGCGAAGGCGTCCGAGGTCGTCGAGCTCGCCCGCGACGAGGACGTCGTGGTCCTGACCGATGCCGGCATGCCCGCGATCAGCGACCCCGGCTTCCCCCTCGTCGAGGCCGCCGCGGCCGCCGGGGTCACCGTCACCGCCCTGCCCGGGCCGTCGGCCGTGCTCATGGCGCTCGCCGTGTCCGGGCTGCCCACCGACCGCTTCACGTTCGAGGGGTTCCCGACCCGCAAGGCCGGCGAGCGCCGTCGGGCGTTCCAGGCGCTGGCGGGGGAGCAGCGGACGATGGTGTTCTTCGAGTCGCCGCACCGACTGGCCGAGACCCTGGCGGACATGGCCGTCGGGTTCGGGGGCGACCGACGCGCCGCGGTCTGCCGCGAGCTCACGAAGCTGTACGAAGAGGTCCGCCGTGGGCCGCTGGACGAACTCGTCGCGTGGGCGTCCGAGGGTGTCCGGGGTGAGATCTGCATCGTCGTCGCCGGCGCCGCGGAGGCCACCGAAGAAGCCACGCTCGACGACGGCGTGCGCCTGGTGCTCGAGCGGGTGGCCGCCGGCATGCGCATGAAGGAGGCCGCCGCGGCGGTCGCGGACGCGACCGGGCTGTCGAAGCGGGACCTCTACGAAGGGGCGCTCGCGGCGCGCTGAGCGGGGCTCGTCACGTTCGCGTCCGCCGGTCTGGAGGCGCGGGGCGGGCCCGTCACGGGCCTCCCGGACCCGGTTCTCCACAGTCCACCGCCGCACGCGTCATCAGGGTTCGGTGCGCCCGTAGGATGGTCCGCATGTCCGCCGGGTCCTCGTTCAGCATCACCACGCCGATCTTCTACGTGAACGACGTGCCCCACATCGGGCACGCCTACACCGAGGTCGCCGCGGACTTCCTCGCGCGCTGGCACCGGCAGCGCGGTGACGACACCTGGCTGCTCACCGGCACCGACGAGCACGGGCAGA
Source organism: Curtobacterium sp. MCLR17_042 (assembly GCF_003234695.1). NCBI lineage: Bacteria > Bacillati > Actinomycetota > Actinomycetes > Micrococcales > Microbacteriaceae > Curtobacterium > Curtobacterium sp. MCLR17_042. Next base: position 5,245 of record NZ_QKTD01000031.1, on the reverse strand, counting down.
AGATCCTGCGCACCGCCTCGGCGAACGACGTCTCGCCCAAGGAATGGGCCGACCGGCTGGTCAACGACGCCTGGAAGCCACTGCTCGACACGGTCGACGTCGCGAACGACGACTTCATCCGCACCACTGACGAACGGCACGAGCGCGGCGTGACGGCGTTCCTGCAGAAGCTGTACGACGACGGTTTCATCTACGCCGGCGAGTTCGAGGGCTTCTACTGCGTGGGCTGCGAGGAGTACAAGCAGCCGAGCGACCTGGTCGCCGGCACCGGTGCGTACGAGGGTCAGCAGGTCTGCGCGATCCACTCGATCCCGGTCGAGGTGCTGGCCGAGCGCAACTACTTCTTCCGGATGTCCGACTTCGAGCAGCGCCTGCTCGACCTGTACGAGTCGAACCCGCTGTTCATCCAGCCCGAGAGCGTCCGCAACGAGATCATCTCGTTCGTCAAGCAGGGGCTCCGCGACCTGTCGATCTCGCGTTCCAGCTTCGACTGGGGCATCAAGATCCCGTGGGACAGCGACCACGTGCTGTACGTGTGGTTCGACGCCCTGCTCAACTACGTCACGGCGCTCGGCTACGGCACCGACGACGACGAGGCCTTCAAGCGCCTCTGGCCGAGCGTCCACATCGTCGGCAAGGACATCGCCCGCTTCCACGCCGTCATCTGGCCGGCGATGCTCATGGCCGCTGCGCTGCCGGTTCCGGAGCGCGTCTTCGGCCACGGCTGGCTGCTCGTCGGCGGCGAGAAGATGTCCAAGTCGAAGCTGACCGGCATCGCGCCGTCCGAGATCACCGACACGTTCGGGTCCGACGCCTTCCGCTACTACTTCCTGCGCGCCATCACCTTCGGGCAGGACGGCAACTTCAGCTGGGAAGACATCTCGGCGCGCTACCAGGCCGAGCTCGCGAACGGCTACGGCAACCTGGCGTCCCGCCTGGTCGCCATGCTGCAGAAGTACTGCGACGGCGAGGTCCCGGCGCGTGGCGAACTGACCGAGTCCGACCAGGCGATCGACGCCCTGGCCGTGTCGGTCACCGAGCGTGCCGACGCCGCCATCGCCGCCTTCGCCCCGCACGAGGCGATCGCCAGCGTGTGGGAGCTCGTCGACGCCCTGAACGGGTACATCACCGAGCAGGCGCCCTGGGCCCTGGCGAAGGACGAGGCCAACAGCGAACGCCTCGGGACCGTCCTGACCACCGCGCTCCGCGGCCTCGGCACCGTCACCGTCCTGCTGTCCCCGGTCATGCCGAAGGCGACCGAGAAGCTCTGGGCCTCGATCGGCGCCGGCGGGTCCGTCGCCGAGCAGCGGGTCGACCGGGCGTACGAGTGGCAGGGTGCGTCGCACGTGGTGCCGCTCGAGAGCGGGCTGTTCCCCCGGATCGAGCAGGTCTCCGCGTGACCGACGCCGAGTCGCACGTCCGGTCCCGCGGCGACGGGGCGTCCGGTGGCTCGAAGCGCGACCTGACGTACCCGCCGCTGCCGCAGGCGCTCGTCGTGCCGGTGTACGACAACCACACCCACATGGAGATCGCCGACGGCGTCGGCGACGGGGGTGACGGTCCGCTCGAGTACCGCGAGCACCTCGACCGTGCCTCGAGCGTCGGCGTGCGCGGTGTCGTGCAGGTCGGCACCGACCTCGCCACCTCGGAGTGGTCCGCGTCGATCGCCGCTCGGGAGCCCCGGGTCCTGGCGGCCGTCGCGCTGCACCCGAACGAAGCGCCCGTGCTGCAGGAACAGGGGCTGCTCGACGAGCACCTCGCCGGCATCGAACGGCTCGCCGCGCTGCCGCGGGTCCGGGCGATCGGTGAGACCGGCCTCGACTTCTTCCGCACCGGCGAGGACGGCCGTGACGCCCAGGTCCGTTCGTTCGAGGAGCACATCCGCATCGCGAAGGAGCACGACCTCGCGCTGACGATCCACGACCGCGATGCGCACGACGCCGTGGTCGAGGTCCTCGACCGCGTGGGGGCTCCGGAACGCACCGTCTTCCACTGCTTCTCCGGCGGGCCGGACCTCGCCCGGCTCTGCGCCGAGCGCGGCTGGTACATGTCCTTCGCCGGCACCGTGACGTTCAAGAACGCCGCACTGCTGCGTGAAGCCCTGGTCGTCGCCCCGCGGCACCTGATCATGATCGAGACCGACGCACCGTTCCTGACGCCCACCCCGTTCCGTGGCCGCCCGAACGCGCCGTACCTCATCCCGCTCACCCTGCGGTCGATGGCGGAGACGCTCGGCACGGACGCCTCGATGCTCGCGGCCCAGATCGCCTCGAACACCGAGCTCGTCTACGGCGCGTGGGACGCCGAGCCCGTGACGGTGGACGAGTAATCGTGGGTGCCCTGCTCGGCCCGGCGGAGATCCGGGAGCTCGCGGCCCAACTCGACGTCACCCCGACGAAGAAGCTCGGCCAGAACTTCGTGCACGACGCCAACACCGTGCGGCGGATCGTGTCGGTCGCCGGTGTGACCCCGTCGGCACGGGTGCTCGAGATCGGGCCGGGGCTCGGGTCGTTGACGCTCGGGCTCACCGAGACCGGCGCCCCCGTCACCGCGGTCGAGATCGACAAGCGCCTGGCCGCCAAGCTCCCGTCGACGGTGTCGTCGATGCAGCAGGACGCCAGGCTGACGGTCGTGCAGCAGGACGCCATGACCGTCGCCGCCGCGGACCTCGACGTCGAGCCGACGCACCTCGTCGCGAACCTGCCGTACAACATCTCCGTGCCGGTGCTGCTGCACCTGCTCGCGACCTTCCCGTCGATCGAGCGGTCGCTCGTCATGGTGCAGGCCGAGGTCGGGTACCGGCTCGCCGCCGGTCCGGGCAGCAAGGTCTACGGTTCGCCGAGCGTCAAGGCCGCCTGGTACGGGTCGTGGAGCACCGCCGGGCTGGTGAGCCGTCAGGTCTTCTGGCCGGTGCCGAACGTCGACAGTGTCCTGGTGGCGTTCGACCGGCACGAGCCCCCGGGTGACGAGCTCCTGCGGTCGCGGGTGTTCACGCTGGTGGACGCGGCGTTCCAGCAGCGGCGCAAGATGCTGCGGCAGAGCCTGTCCGGGGTGCTCGGCGGCAGTGCGCACGCGTCCGAGGTCCTGACGGCGGCGGGCATCGACCCGACCGCCCGCGGTGAGGCGATCGGTGTCGACGACTTCGTGCGGCTCGGGCGGACGGTCCTGGCGGCCGCGGAGTAGCTCGTTCCTCGCCCGGCGACGGCCCCGCCGTGACGCCTGCGTGCTGCGTGCCTGCTGACCGCGATGGTGCGAGGTTCTGTGTTCCGTGCGAGCCGAAGTGCCTCGCACCGAACACGGAACCTCGCACGGTGCGAACGCCGGCCGGCCACCCGGGTCAGTGCTCGCGGGACGCCATCATCTCGAGGATCTGCTGGTGGTTGCCGTTCCGCTCGGCGAAGCGCAGCGGGTGCACGTTCTGCACCAGGATCTCCGGGGCAGCGCCGGACTCGATGAGCGCCATGACCTCGTCGGCGAAGGCGTCGAGCGGCATCCCACCGAAGTCGGCGCCGCCCATCAGGTCGGTCATGACGGCCGGCGGGGCGAGCTCGAGCACCTCGAGCGACGACCCGACGAGCTGCTGACGGAGGGCCTGCGTGTAGGCGTGCACGCCGGCCTTCGTCGCGCTGTACGTCGGCGACGCGGTGAGCGGGACGAACGCGAGACCGGACGTGACGGTCATCAGGGTGGCCGAGGGCTGGGCGAGCAGGTGCGGCAGGAACGCGTCGATGAGCCGGATCGTGCCGACCAGGTTCGTCTGGACGAGCTCGAGGGCGTCGTGGATGTGCTCGGGGTCGCGGAGGTCCTCGTCGCGCATGATCCCGGACATGGTGATCAGGGCATCGAGCGACGGGTACGCCTCGACCACCGATGCGGCGGCGGCCTCGATGGACGCCGCGTCGGCGACGTCGATCTGCACGGTGCCGAAGCCGTGCTCGGCGGCGAGGGAGTCGAGGAGCGCCTGGCGACGGCCGCCGATGACGACGGTGCTGCCGGCGGTCTGCAGGCGCTGGGCGAGCGCGAGACCGATGCCCGAGGTCGCGCCGGGGATGAAGACGGTGGAGTTCGTGATGTCCATGACCACCACGATGCTCCGTGGACAGGGACGCAACCAGAGCGCGGTCATCGGGGGATCGGCGATCCCTGGCACCCGGGGCGGAAGCGGACGACAATCGACCCATGGACCGTGCCGCGCTCGCCGACTTCCTCCGCCGTCGCCGCGAGCTGCTGCGCCCCGAGGACGTCGGTCTCGGGCAGGGTCCACGACGCCGGACCCCGGGGCTCCGCCGCGAAGAGGTCGCTGCCCTCGCCGGCATGTCCGTCGACTACTACACGCGACTCGAGCAGCAACGCGGACCGCAGCCGTCCGAGCAGATGATCGCCGCGATCGCCCGGGCCCTGCGGTGCAGCCTCGACGAGCGCGACCACCTGTTCCACCTGTCCGGGCAGAACGCCCCGACCCGGATGCACCGCGCCGACCACGTCGACCCGGCGATCCTGCGGGTGCTCGACCGGCTCGAGGACACCCCGGCGATCGTCGTCAGTCACCTGGGCGAGACCCTGGTCGAGAACCGGCTCGCGGCGGCGCTCCTCAGCAGCTCGGTCGGCTTGCCGGGCAACCGCCGGTACCAGGCGTGGCGGTGGTTCGTGACGGGTGAGGAGCTCGCGAAGTACGCACCCGAGCAGCACGAGCGGCTGGGCCGTGTGGTGGTCGCATCGCTCCGCGCGGCCGTCGGGCTCGCGGGTCCGGGCGACCGCCGGGCGACGGAACTCATCGCCGAGCTGCAGACGCGCAGTGCCGAGTTCCGCGACCTCTGGGCCAAGCACGAGGTGGCCACGCGCTGGTCGGACAACAAGACGATCGTGCAGCCGGAGCTCGGCCGCATCACCGTCGACTGCCAGGTGCTGCACACCGACGACCAGGCGCAGGCCCTGCTGCTCTTCACCGCGCCTCCAGGATCAGAGGACGCGCAGAAGCTCGAGCTCCTCGGCGTCGTCGGACAGCAGACCTTCGCTGGCTGACGACCTCGCACGGTGCGAGGTCGACCACCGTCGGTACCGAACGGTGCGAGGTTCCGTACGCCGTGCGGCGTCGAGCAGGTCGCACCGAGTACGGAACCTCGCACCGAGCGACCAGGACCCGCCCGACCCCCCCCCCCCCCCCCCCCCCCCCCGAAAACACCCCCCCCCCCCCACCCTTGCCCCCGCGGGCTACCCTGGCCCCGGGGGGGGGGCGAGGACCCCC
>NZ_QKTD01000030.1:0-11588 GCF_003234695.1 Curtobacterium sp. MCLR17_042 | reverse complement strand
AGACAGGCCCGAACCAGCCCGACCCCGCCAGCCCCACCCCGCCCTACGGCGAGACGGACAGCACGATGAACGCGGCGAAGATCACCAGGTGCACCCCGCCCTGCAGCCGCGTGGCACGACCGGGCAGCACGGTGAGCACCGCCGCGACGATCGTCAGCGCGAGCAACACGATCTGCGACGGCCCGAGCCCGAGCAGCAGCGTCCCCGGCATGAACAGCGACGCGACCGCGATCGACGGGATCGTCAGGCCGATCGACGCCATCGCGGACCCCATCGCCAGGTTCAGGCTCGTCTGGATCCGGTTCCGTGCGGCGGCCTTCGAGGCCGCGATGCCCTCCGGCAGCAGGATGAGCAGCGCGATCACGACACCGACGAACGACGGCGGGAACCCGACGGCGGCGACCCCGGCCTCGATCGCGGGCGACTCCACCTTGGCCAGCCCGACCACGGCGACGAGCGCGACGACGAGCAGCACGAGCGACACCATCGTGGTGCGACCGGACGGGCGTGCGGCGTGGGCGTCCTCGGACTCGACGAGCACCCCGCCGGCACGGTTGACCGGCAGGAAGAAGTCGCGGTGCGCCACGGTCTGCGTGACGACGAACAGCCCGTAGAGCACGAGTGACGCGATCGCGACGAACACGAGCTGCGTCCCCGTGAAGGAGGCGTCGTCGGTGCCGGTGGTGAAGGTCGGCAGCACCAGGGTCAGCACGGCGAGCGCGGCCACCGTCATGGTCGCGGCGCTGGCGCCCTCCTGGTTGAAGCGCACGGTGTTGTGCCGCAGGGTCCCGATCAGGATCGCGAGGCCGACCAGCCCGTTCATCGTGATCATCACCGCCGAGAACACCGTGTCGCGCGCCAGGGTCTCGGCCTGCGCACCGCCCGAGCTCGACAGCGAGATGATGAGGGCGACCTCGATGATCGTCACGGCGACGGCCAGCACGAGCGAGCCGAAGGGTTCCCCCACGCGGTGCGCGACGACCTCGGCGTGGTGGACGGCCGCCAGGACCGTGACCGCGAGCACGACCGCGACGACGACCACCACGGCGGTGCCGAGCCCGTAGCGGCCGTACGAGAACGCGAGCACGACGGCCGCCAGGATCGGCGTGGCCACGGGCCACACCTTGGGGAACCAGGAGGTCATCCGACCATTGTCTCAACCGCGGGGCGCGTAGACCGCCACCTCGGCTGCGGGGACGTCGATGCGCACCGCGTCGCCGGGGGCGATCCCGAGCGCGGTCAGCCGGGCGAGGGTCAGGTCCGCCACCAGGTCACCGGCCCGCACCCGCACCAGTCCGTCGCGCGGTTCGAGCGACGAGACGGTGCGCGCGGCTCCGGCACCGTCCCGGGTCAGCACGGCGGCCGTCGGGTGGAAGGCGGCCAGGGCGGGCCGGCCGGGAGGCACGGCGTGCGCCCCCGACGCCAGGTCACCCCCGCCGTCGATCGCGATCCCACCCCCGGTGGCGGTACCGCGCACCAGCGCGAGTCCGGAGAACGTCGCGGCGAACGCACTCGTCGGACGACCGAGGACGGCGGCGGGGGTGCCCTGCTCGACCACCCGTCCGCCCTCGAGCACGACGACGCGGTCGGCCAGTGCGACGACCTCGACCGGGTCGTGCGTGACGAGCACTGCGGGCCGGCCGGCGACGGCGGTCCGGAGTGCCGCGCGGACCTCGTCCTGCGCGCCGACGTCGAGCGCCGAGGTCGGTTCGTCGAGCAGCAGCACCGCCGGGTCGGTGGCGAGCGCGCGGGCGATCGCGACGCGCTGCGCCTGTCCGCCCGAGAGCGTGCGTGGGTCGCGCGTGGCCAGGTCGGCGACCCCGACGGCGTCGAGCGCGTCACGGGCACGTTCCCGGGACGCGGCGCGACCGGCTCCGGCCGCACGGGGCCCGAAGGCGACGTTCCCGACGACGTCGAGGAACGGGAACAGGTCGGACCGCTGCGCGACGAGTCCGATCCGGCGACGGTGTGCGGGCAGGGTGTGCCGCGGGCTCGAGACCTGCACCCCGTCGAGTTCGATCCGGCCGGCGTCGATCGGCAGCAGCCCGGCCAGGGCCTCGAGCACCGTCGACTTGCCCGCACCGTTCGGCCCGATGACGGCCAGGCACTCCCCCGCCCGGACCTCGATCGCGACGTCGACGTCCCGCGACCCGACGACGACGTGCGCCCGGACGCCCACCGCGCCCTCGGCCGTCACGCCAGCGCTCCGCGGGTGCGGAACGACGAGGCGCCGATGACGACGACGGCCACCACGACGAGAACGACCGCCAGGGCCACCGCAGTGTCCGGGTCGACCTCGCGCTGCAGGTAGACCTCGAGCGGCAGGGTCCGGGTGACCCCCTGCAGGCTGCCGGCGAAGGTCAGGGTGGCCCCGAACTCGCCGAGGGCCCGGGCGAAGCAGAGCACGAGCCCGGACACGATCCCCGGCAGGACCCGCGGCGTCGTGACGGTCAGGAACGTCCGGGTCGGGCCGGCACCCAGGGTCGCCGCGACCCGTTCGTAGCGGTCGCCCTCGACGCGGAGCGCACCCTCGACCGAGGACACCAGGAACGGCATCGCGACGAAGGTCTGCGCGATGACCACCGCCGTCGTGGTGAACGCGATGTGCAGGCCGTGGTCGTCGAGGAACGCCCCGACAACCCCGAGCCGACCGAAGGCCGCGAGCAGCGCGAGGCCGCCGACCACCGGCGGCAGCACGAGCGGCAGGAGCACGACGGCACGAGCGACGCCGACCCAGCGCGACCGTGACCGCGCGAACAGCACGGCGAGCGGGTAGCCGAGGACGAACGCGACGCCGGTGGCCGCGAGCGCCGTGCCGAGGCTGAGCCCGAGCGCGGTCAGCGACGCGGTGGAGGTCACGAGCCCGACGAACGACGACCAGTCCACCCGGCCGAGCATCGCGAGCACCGGCACGACGACGAACAGCCCGCCGAGCACCGCGGGCAGCGGGAGCCACCACGCGACCGGCGGCCGTCCGTCAGTGCGCGGAGCCACGGGTCACGGCTTCCCGAAGCCCGCGTCGGCGAGCACACGCTGCCCGGCGGCGGAGCGGACGTACTCCGAGAACGCCTGCGCGAGCGCCGGGTCCTCGGATTCCCGGAGCACGCCGATCGGGTAGGTGTTGACGGCCTTGCCCGACTCGTCGAACGGGACGCCGTCGACCTTGCCGCCGGCCCCTCGGACGTCCGTCACGTAGACGAGTCCGGCATCGGCCTGACCGGACTCGACCTTGCCGAGCACGTCGGTCACGGACTGCTCCTCGCTGACCGGCTCGAGATCGACGCCCGATGCGGACTCGACCTCCGCCGTCGCGGCACCGCACGGCACCGGGGCGGCGCACGTGACGAGCTGGACGCCCGGAGCCCTCAGGTCGTCGAGGTCCGTGATGCCCTTCGGGTTGCCCGGTGCGACCGCGATCTCGAGGACGTTCGTCGCGAAGTCCCGCGGCGACCCGCTCGCCAGGTCGGTCGACGACAGCTTCGCCATGTTCGCTTCGTCGGCGGACGCGAACACGTCGGCGGGGGCACCGTTCTGGATCTGGGTGACGAGGTCGCTCGAGCCGGCGAACGAGAACCGGATCGAGGCGCCGGGGTTCGCGGTCTCGAACTGCTTGCCCAGGGTCGTGAAGGACTGCTGCAGGGACGCCGCCGCGAACACGGTGATCGAACCGGTCGGCCCCTCGGTGTCGGAACCCGCCGGGGCCGATGCCCCCGACCCCGTGTCCGGGGCGGTGCAGGCAGCGAGCCCGAGCGCGACGGTGGCGGCGAGGGCCAGCGCCGCGAACCGCCGGAGTCGGCTCATCGTTCGTCCTCGTGCCGGGCAGGTGCCTCGACCGCGACCATCGTGGCCTTGACGGAGGCCACCGCGACGGACCCGACCTCGAGCCCCAGGTCACGGACGGCCTCGGCACTCATCAGGGACACCACGCGGTGCGGGCCGCACTGCAGTTCGACCTGCGCCATCACGGTGTCGACGACCAGGTCGGTGACGATCCCGACGAAGCGGTTGCGCGCCGAGCTCTTCACCGCGGACGCCGGGTCGGTCAGCTCGGAGCTGCGTTCGCGTGCGTAGGCGGCGACCTCGCGCCCGTCGACCACGGCTCGCCCCGCGTCGTCCGTGGCACGGGTGAAGGTGCCGCCGTCGACGAGCCGACGAACGGTGTCGTCACTGATCCCGAGGAAAGCCGCAGCATCCCGTACCCGCAGTTGCGTCATGATCCACCGATCCTATCCGCGAATGCGGCGGATGCGGCGGCAGGGGCGGTGGGGGTGACAGGGCTGGGTCAGGACCGGTGCTCGATCGCCACGGGCAGCCCCTCGCGACGCCAGGCCTCGAAGCCGCCGTCGAGGACCGTCACGCGCCTCCCGGCCGGTTGCCGCGCCGCCCACGCGTCCGCACGGGGGCCGCGCGCGCAGTAGACGACGACCTCGTCCGCACCGGTGTCGTCGGTGACGGCACCGGCGACCACGCCGGCCGCGCGTTCCTCGTCGGTCCGGACGTCGACGACGACCAGCGGGTCCGACGGGTCCGCCACCCTGGCGGCCAGGACGGACGGCGCGATGCGCGGCGTCGCGGAGGCACCAGCAGGTGCCGGTCGACGCGAGGCGGGTCCGCGACGGACGGGGCTCTCCGTCCAGCGCCACCGGCGGGCGTCGACGGTCAGCACGCGTCCGAGCAGCGGGTCGCCGCTGCCGGTGACCAACGCGAAGACCTGTCCTGCCATCACCGCACCGACCGCACCGCACAGTGCGGGGACCACGCCGTCCAGGGCGCACGAGCCCTCGTCGGGCAGCGCGTCGGGGTGCAGGTCGTGGAAGTCGACGCCGTCCGGCCCGGCGTCGCGGAAGACGCTGACCTGCCCGTCGTGGCCGAGCACGGTGCCCCACACGAACGGCACGCCCGCTTCGGCGCAGGCGTCCGAGACGGCCCGGGTGACCACGACCGAGTCGGCGGCGTCGACCACGACGTCGTGTCCGGCGACCAGGTCCGGCGTGAACGAACCGACCACGGCGACCGCGTCGAGTTCCGGGTCGACGGCGACGGCCCGGGCGACCGCGACCTGCGCCTTCGGCGAGCCGACGTCGGCGGCGGTGAAGAGCGTCTGCCTGGCCAGGTTCGAGGCGTCGACCACGTCGGGGTCGACCACCGTGAGCCGACCGATCCCGGCGAGGTACGCGACCACCGGCGCCCCGAGCCCGCCGGCCCCGACGACGAGGATGCGCGATGTGGCCAGGCGTCGCAGCCCGGTGACCCCGACGTCGGCGAGCGCGGCGGTCCGCGAACCGAGCTGCGTCCGCCCCGGGGAGAGCGCGGTGGCGGGGGCGACGAGGGGTTCCATCCCGTCATTCTGGCCCGTCGCACCGAACTCCTGCATGTGAGAGTTCAGCGCCCGGACGCGGCGGATCCCCAGAGCAGATCGGTACGGTCGCGGGCGTGAGTTCCCCGCGCACCGGTACCGTCCCGGTCCGACGCACGACGTCGGACGCGTCGGTGCGCGCGCGCTCGCTGGGGCTCGTCGTGGCGGCCGTCCGGGCCCTCGCACGGACCCCCGAGATCACCGTCGGCGCGCTCGGCGTCGTCGTCGCAGCGGCCTTCAGCTGGGTGCCGTCGGTCTGGTACGACGAGGCCGCGACCATCGCGAGCGCACAGCGCAGCTGGCCGGCGCTCTGGGCCGAACTGCAGAACGTCGACGCCGTCCACGGCCTGTACTACGCCGTGATGCACGTCTGGTTCACGCTCGTCGGGTACTCGCCGTTCACGCTCCGGTTCCCGAGCGCGCTGGCCATCGGGGTGTCCGCCGGCCTCGTCGTCGCGCTCGGCCGTCGTCTCGGCGGGGTGCGGCTCGGCGTCGTCTCCGGGATCGTGTTCCTGGTCCTGCCGCGCGTCGCCTGGGCCGGCACCGAGGGGCGCCCGTACGCCACCGTCACGACCTTCGCCGTCGCGCTGACCCTCGTGGGGATCACCGCGGTCCGGCGCACCCGGACCGGGCACCACGCGACCCGGTGGTGGGTCGTCTACGGCCTGCTCGCCGTGGTCGCCGTGCTGTTCAACGTCTACCTGGCCCTGGCCGTCGTCGCGCACGGGGTCGTGCTCCTCTGGACCGCCGTCGCCGACCGTGCCGCACGGCGCGACGCCGTGCTCTCGCAGCGCAGCGGTCCGGTGGCCGTGCCGATGGTCGACCGCGCCGCGTTCGTGCGCTGGGGCGTCGCCGCCGTCGGGGCCGCGCTCGTGGTGTCGCCGTTCATCGTCCTCGCTGCAGGGCAGGCCAAGCAGGTCGGCTGGATCACCGGCGTCGGGTGGGCCACCGTGCGCCAGGTCGTCGCGACCGCCTGGTTCGGTGCCGTCTGGCCGTACGCGGTGCTCGGGTGGGCGCTGATGATCGTCGGCGTCGTGCTCGCCGTCCGGGCCACCCGACGCCCCTCCCCCGCCGCCCGTGACCTGCTGCGGGTGCAGGCCGTGCGCGTCGCCGTCCCCCTGACGATCCTGCCCACCGCACTGCTCGTCGGCGCGACCGCGGCCGGGGAGCACCTGTACTCCCCGAAGTACGCCAGCCTGAGCCTGCCGTTCGTCGCGCTGCTCATCGGCCTGGCGATCACGGCGATCCGACCCCGGCGGTGGCTGGCGCTCGCGGTCGTCGGGATGCTGCTCGTCTCGGCACCGACGAGCACGATCGTCCGGCTGCCCCACGCCAAGCAGGACTCGCACTGGGCGAACGCGGCGGCCATCATCGAGCGCGAGCGGGACCGGCGCACCGACCAGAACGAGGGCGTCGTCTTCGGCAGCGTCTGGGAGCACCCGGGCACCACCGCGCAGGTCATCGCCGACTCCTACCCCGAGGCCTTCACCGGGATGCGCGACCTCGCCGTCGCCGAGACCGGTGCCGAACGCGGACAGCTCTGGAACGTCAACGGCGACATCGCGACGACGGTGCCCGAGCGGATCTCGGGCATCGACACCGTGTGGTTCGTCGGCGGCAAGTCACGGAACATCCGGCCGCAGGTCACCGACACGCTCGTGGCCGAGGGGTTCCACGTCGTGCGCTACTGGCACACCGGCACGGTCATCCTCTGGAAGTACAGCCGCTGACGGTGGCGGTCCAACCGCCGACGGCTGTGCCGGGGCGTCGGGTCAGTGCACCACGCGTGCGCCGTGCACCGGGCCGGTGGCGCGGAGTGCGACGAGGCCGGCGGCGCTGAGCTCGACCTGCAGTTCGAGCGCCGCATCACGGTCGCCCACCAGGAACGCCACGGTCGGGCCGCTGCCGGACACCAGGCCGGCCAGGGCACCGGACTTCTCACCGAGCTCCAGCGTCGCCGCGAGCCGGGGCTGCAGCCGCATGGCCGGTGCCTGCAGGTCGTTGTGCACGCAGTCGGCGAGCAGGTCGGGGTCACCCGCGCGCAGGGCCTGCAGCACGTTCGCCTCGACCACGGGGTGCGACGGCGCCGGGGAGATGTCGGCGCGGTACCGCTCCCGGTGCTCGTCGAGCGCACGGTAGACGGCGGGGGTGCTCAGCCCGTCGTCGCTCAGGGCGAGGACCCAGTGGAACTCACCCTTGGCCAACGCCGGGCTCAGCTCGTCACCGCGGCCGGTGCCCACGGCGGTGCCGCCGGCGAAGGCGAACGGCACGTCGGCGCCGAGCTGTGCGGCGAGCCGGAGCAGCTCCTCGCGACCGAGCGCGGTGCCCCAGAGCGTGTCGACGGCGAGCAGGGTCGCCGCGGCGTCCGCGGAGCCACCGCCCATGCCGCCGGCGACGGGCACCTGCTTGTCGATGGTCAGTCGCACCCCACCGCGGTGTCCGGCCGCGTCGGCCACGAGCCGGGCCGCACGGATGGCCAGGTTCGACTCGTCGACCGGCACGGTGCTCGTGTCGATCGGGCCGGTGAAGGTGACCGAGAAGTCGTCGGCGGCCTCGGCGGTGACGTCCTCGTACAGGGACACCGCCTGGTACGCCGTGGCGACGTCGTGGTAGCCGTCGTCCTGCAGCGCCCCGACGGACAGGAACACGTTGATCTTGCCGGGGGCGCGCGTCCGCACGCGGGTCGGTGCGGCCAACGTGGTCATGCGCCCAACCTATCCCGCTGCGGCTGCCGTGAACCCCCGCGCCAGGTCCGCGGTGATGTCGTCGATGTGCTCGAGGCCGATCGACAGGCGGATGAGCCCGTCCCCCACCCCGGCGGCAGCCCGCTCGGCGGAGGTCATCTGCACGTGGGTGGTCGATGCCGGGTGCACGACGAGCGAGCGGACGTCACCGAGGTTCGAGACGTGGTCGAACAGCTCGAGCGCCGCCACGAACCGTCGGCCCGCGGCGACCCCACCGGCCAGGTCGAACGACAGCACGGCCGACGGCCCCTTCGGCACGTAGCGCTGCTGCAGGTGGTGCCACGGCGAGTCCGGCAGGCCGGCGTAGTGCACGTGCTCGACCTGGTCGTGTGCGTCGAGCCAGCTCGCCACGGTGGCGGCGTTCGACACGTGCCGGTCCATGCGGAGCGACAGCGTCTGGATGCCCTGCAGCACCAGGAACGCGTTGAACGGTGCGATCGCGGGCCCGAGGTCGGCGGACAGCTTCGAGCGGGTGCGCTGGATGAACGCCCGCCGCCCGAACTTCTCGGCGAAGTTCGTGTTCGCGAACCCGGACTGGTCGGTCGAGGCCAGCTGCGGGTAGGCGTCGGCGTGGGCCGCCCAGTCGAAGTTCCCGCTGTCGACGATGAGCCCGGCGATGGCGCTGCCGTGTCCGGCCAGGTACTTCGTCGCCGAGTGCACGACGATGTCGGCGCCGTGCTCAATCGGGCGTACCAGGTACGGCGTCGCGATGGTGTTGTCGACGATGAGCGGCACCCCGGCCTCGTGCGCGACGCCGGCCACCCCGGCGAAGTCCAGGACGTCCCCGCGGGGGTTCGGGATGGACTCACCGAAGAACGCCTTCGTCTCCGGACGCACCGCCGCCGCCCACTCGGACAGGTCGGTCGGGTCCTGCACGAACGTGAAGGTGATGCCGAGGTCCCGCAGGGTCGAGGCGAACAGCGTGTAGGTCGCGCCGTACAGCGAGGCGCTCGACACCACGTGGTCACCGGCGCGTGCGACACCGAGCACGGCCAGCGACGTCGCCGCCTGCCCGGACGCCAGCGCCAGCGCACCGATCCCGCCCTCGAGGTCGGCGATCCGGCGCTCGAGGGCTGCCGCCGACGGGTTGTTCACCCGCGTGTAGGTGTGGCCGGGGGCGTCGAGCATGAAGCGCGCGGCGGCGTCCTCGCCGGACGGGTAGACGTACGCGGCACTCTGCGCGATCGGCGGCACGTTCGCGCCCCACCCCGGGTCGGCCTTGAAGCCGGCGCGGATCTGGCGGGTCTCGAACGCCCAGCCGTCCTCGGCGTCGGTCGGCGTGGCACCCATCAGGACTGCGCCCCGACCGACTGCCGGACGAGCGGGATGACCTGCTCGCCGAACCGGTCCATCTCCTCGAGCTGCGGCGAGAACTGCAGCAGGAGCGTGTCGACCCCGGCGTCCTCGAACTCCCGGATGCGGTCGGCCACCTGCGACGGCGTCCCCACGAACCCGGGGCGCAGGCCGCGGTTCGACACCGAGTAGTCCTCGAGCGAGGGCACGTGCTCGAGCTGCGACTTCGAGATGAAGTCCTGGTACGACTCGTACGCCTTGCCGTGCTGCACGTCGGTGATCCGGGCGAGCTCGGCCTGCGCCTCTTCCTCGGTCTCGCGCACGATGACGTACGCGGCCATGCCGAACGCCTCGAACGGCGGCAGACCGGCGGCGACGCGGCGCTGCTTCATCTCGTCGATCTTCGCGCGGAGCTCCTCGACGGTGCCACCGTGCGTGACGTAGGCATCGGCGTACCCGGTGATCGCAGCCTTGCCGGCCTCGCTCTCCCCACCGGCGTAGATGCGCGGCGTCACGCGGGGCTTCGGCTCGAGGTGCGCGTTCTCGATGTCGTAGTACTCGCCCGAGAACGAGTACGGGGTCTCGCGCCACAGGCCCTTCATGACCTCGACGAACTCCGCGGTGCGCTTGTACCGGTCGTCGTGCTCCGAGAAGATCCCGCCGTACTGCTTCGCCTCCTCCGCCCACCAGGCGCTCACGACGTTGAAGGTGAACCGGCCGCACGAGATGTCGTCGATCGTCGCCGCCTGCTTCGCGGTCACCGCGGGCAGGTGGTACCCGGGACGCATCGCCGCCATGATCTCCAGGCGCTCGGTCGTCGCCGCGATCGCCGCCGCGAGCGACCAGGCCTCGAGCGAGGGTGCCGCCGTGCCCTTGATGTCGTTGAGGTTGAGCTCCGGCACGAGCGTCAGGTCGAAGCCGATCCGCTCGGCGCGCTGCGCCAGGCGCTTCACGTAGTCGAAGGTGACCGGCATGTTCTCGTTGTCGACGTTGCGCAGCCAGCCGCCGAAGAGCGGGGTCCAGTATCCGAATCGCACGTGGGTTCCTTGGGGGTGTGGGAAAGGCGGACTGGAGGCTCGTGGCGGGCCCGCCACGGGCCTCCAGTCCGGTGGTTCTTGCGTTCTCAGGCCGTGAGCTGCGCCGCGTACTCCGCTGCCAGCAGGCCACCGAGGTACTTCGCGATGGAGCGCCGGCCGGAGGCCGGCGCGGACTCCTCGACCGCGGGGTTGTAGTTCGTGTTCGTGTTGATGTCGTAGACGACGGTGCGGCCGTCCGTCGTCTCCATGAACTCGACGCCCGCGATGGTGATGCGCTGGTCGGCGAGGAACGTGCGGAGCTGCTGGACCAGCGGGTGCTCGGCGGTGATCTCGGTCCGGACGGCGAACGCCGGGGGCGCGCCGACGGTCTCGGTGCCGGGCACGTCGCAGACGGCACCCGCGATGACCTGCGGCACCTCGCACGCGTCGGCGGGGCAGAGCTCGAAGCTGCCGGCGCTGGTGTCGACGCGGACCGCGTACACGAACTCGCCGCCGACGAACTCGACGCGGGTGATGAAGGGCTCGCGCGCCGTCAGGTACTCCTGCAGCAGCGTGATGCCGTCGACCGGGGCCTCGAACTCGGGGCTGTCGACGTAGGCGTCGAACTCGGCGAGCGAGTCGAACCGCCGGACGCCCAGGCCCTTGCCGCCCTGGTTGTGCTTCGTGATGAAGGGGACGTCCTGCCCGTCGGTGAAGGTACGGGCGGCGTCCTTCAGCGTCGTCGTGCCGAACACGGCGGTGGTGCGGGGCACGTCGAACCCGGCCTGCTGCAGGAGGCCGTGCTGGGCGACCTTCGACACCTCGAGCTCGAGCACGTGGCTGCCGCCGACGACCTGGCGGCCGGCACGCTCGAGCCAGCCGAGGATCGCCCGGGTGTACTCCTTGCTGTGCTCGTGGCCGCGGGTGTGGGAGCTCGCGGACATGCGGCTCCAGTAGACGCCGGGCGCCGGCTCGGCCGCGAGGTCGATCTGCCCCTCGGTCAGCAGGATCTCCTCGACCGGGACGCCCTCGGCCTCGAAGGCGGCGGCGAGCGGGGGGAACCACTCGGGGTTCTCGTGGATGACGTACACGCGCGGAGTGCTCACGCCCCCACCCTAGGCACGGTATACCGCACGCGGCCAAGTGTGTGACGTGGCGTTGCTTCTCGGGGGGCGGGCG